>JALWQC010000231.1 GCA_027080755.1 Paracoccaceae bacterium | reverse complement strand
GGTGCGCTGGTCTTTATCCGCCGCCGCGCGCAGGCCGGCAAACCGGTCGAGGGGTTGAGCGAGGAAGAACAGCAACGTCTGGCGGCCCTGTTGAAAGAATAGGCCTGACGCCACGTTCGGGTTTGACTGACCGCTTGGTCGGTTTATAAGGGCTGCAAACAGGAGGCCCCTATGATCTATGAAACGATTCTTTATGCCGTTGATGACGGTATCGCCCGCATCACGCTGAACCGGCCGGATGTGATGAACGGCCTGAACGCCACCATGCGCGCCGAAATCACCCACGCCGTAACCCGTGCCGGACAGGAAGCGCGGGTGCTGGTTCTGACGGGGGCCGGACGGGGTTTTTGTTCCGGTCAGGATCTGGGGGATCGCAAAAATGCCGGTGATATCGATCTGGAGCGCACCCTGAAAGAGGAATACGAGCCGATGCTCAAGGCGATTTACGATTGCCCGATTCCGACGATCTCGGCGGTGAACGGGGCGGCGGCCGGTGCGGGGGCCAATCTGGCGCTGGCGGCGGATGTGGTGATTGCGGCCAAATCGGCGTTTTTCCTGCAGGCTTTCGCGCGCATCGGCCTTATTCCCGACGCGGGGGGCACCTATTGGCTGCCACGCCAGATGGGCTTTGCCAAGGCGATGGGGGCAGCGCTGTTTGCCGACCGGATTTCGGCGCAGCAGGCGGATGACTGGGGCATGATCTGGGAATCCGTGGATGATGACGATTTCGCCGCCGTAATAGAGGCGCGCGCGGCCCATCTGGCCAAGGGCCCGACCAAGGCCTACCGCCTGATAAAACAGGCGCTGCGCGGGAGTCTGGACAACTCGCTGGACCAACAACTGGCGCTGGAGGCCGAGCTGCAGGGCGCGGCCGGAAACTCCCGCGATTTTGTCGAGGGGGTCACCGCCTTTATGGAAAAACGTCCGCCGGAATACGAAGGGCGATAAGACGCTTGACCCGCGCGGGAATGGTGCCAGACTGCGCCCATGACAACGCTTTATGATGTGTGCAAATCCCCGATTCCGTTCGATCCCGAACGGGGGCAGGAGGCGCGTGCGCTTTACCCGGAGTTTCCGCAAAACCTGCAGGACCTGATCGGGGGCGCGGCGGGGTGCAGCCCTTACCTCGGGCATTTGTTGCAGCGCGAACAGGTCTGGCTTCGCGACCGCGCGGGGCAGGATTTGCAGGCGGTGTTTGCCGGCATTCTGGCGGACATCGGCGGCGACAGCTTTCAGGCGCTTTCGGACAATCTGCGACAGGCGAAACGGCGTGCGGCCCTTTGGGTGGCGCTGGCCGATCTGGGCGGTTTGTGGACGCTGGAACAGGTCACCGGCGCGCTGAGCGATCTGGCGGACGGGGCGGTGCAGGCGGGGCTGGAACATCTGGTTGCGGCCGAAATCGCGCGCGGCAAGCTGCCCGGATGCGATGCGGGCGATGTGGCGCAGGCGGCGGGCATGGTGGCGCTGGCCATGGGCAAGATGGGCGCGCATGAGCTGAACTATTCCTCGGACATCGACCT
>JALWQC010000230.1 GCA_027080755.1 Paracoccaceae bacterium | reverse complement strand
GCCCCGCGCCCCCCATATGCAAGCCCCAACCGGAAGGAGGCCACCATGGCACAAGTCACCATCGTTTACTGGCGCGATATCCCCGCGCAGGTCATTGTCGGCAAGGGCCGTCGCGCAACCAAGCTGCAACTGCCCGAGCGATTCGAGCAGGCCATAGACCGCGCGGCGATGAAATCGGGGGCGGCGGAAAGTGACGCCTATCTGGCGGAATGGCGAAAAGCGACGCCGTATTCTGTCGAAGGTGACGATCAGGATGTCGCAAATGCCGAAGTCGCGCGCCTGAACGCCGCCTACGATCAGGACAAACTGAAGGCCCTGATAGACAACCACGGCCGCGAACATCCCGCCTAGGAAGGGAAGCCCCGATGACGATCCTGAATTTCACCCGCCAGAAAACGCCCCCGCCGGCCGAACCGGTGGCGGAGCTCGTCACCGGGTTCTCCATAGAGGTCATGCCCCGCACCGCCGCGAAAATCCCCGATTTCCGCACCATCCTGCCCCGGGGCACGCGCGTCTATATCGCCCATATCGAGGGCACCCCGATAGAGGACATGCTGGCCACTGCCGCGCGTCTGACGAATGAGGGTTTCGCCGTCATGCCCCATTTCCCCGCCCGTATCATCAAGGACGCGGCGACGCTGGAAAACTGGCTGGAACGCTACCGCGCGCTGGGGGTGACGCAGGCGCTGGTGCTGGCGGGGGGCGTGACGCGGCCGCTCGGGGATTTCAGCGATTCGATGCAGCTGCTGGATACGGGGCTGTTCGACACATACGGCTTCACCCGCCTGCATGTGGCCGGCCACCCCGAGGGCAACCGGGACATCGACCCCGCAGGGGGGGAGGCGGCCGTTATGGCGGCGCTGCGCTGGAAAAACGCTTTTGCCAGACGCACACAGGCGGAAATGGCCATCGTCACGCAGTTTGTTTTCGAAAGCGCGCCGGTGATCGACTGGACCGCCCGTTTGCAGGCCGAGGGGATCACCCTGCCGGTGCATATCGGGATTGCCGGCCCTGCCAAGCTGCAGACCATGATCAAATTCGCCATGACCTGCGGCGTCGGGCCGTCCGTGCGGGTGCTGACACGCCGCGCGCGGGACGTGGGCAAGCTGATGCTGCCCTTCACGCCGGACGGGATTCTGGGCGATTTGGCGGCGCATAAGGCCGCGCATCCCGATTTCAACATTGCCAAGGTCCACTTTTTCCCGCTAGGTGGTATCCTCAAGACCGCCGAATACACGGCAAACGTAACCGAATCCGGCCGCTCAGCGGCCCGGGCATAGAGGATAGCCACATGACCCGCACCATCGTAGAATCGCAATCGAAAACCGCCATTATCGGCTTTGACCAGCCCTTTACCGTGATCGGCGAACGCATCAACCCCACCGGCCGCAAGAAGCTGGCCCGCGAGCTGGAGGCCGGGGATTTTTCCACCGTGGAAGCCGACGCACTGGCGCAGGTCGCGGCAGGGGCGGGGATGCTCGATATCAACGCGGGGGTGGTCTATAATTCCAACCCCAACCC
>JALWQC010000229.1 GCA_027080755.1 Paracoccaceae bacterium | reverse complement strand
GAAGCTGCTCGTTCAGATGGTCGCGCACGATTTCGTCGAGCGCCCCGAAGGGTTCGTCCATCAACAGCAGATCCGCGTCAAAGGCCAGCGCCCGCGCAATAGAGGCCCGCTGCTGCATCCCCCCCGGCAGTTGCCAGGGGAATTGCTTTTCGAACCCGTCCAGATGCACCAGATGCAGAACCTTTTTCACACGCTCTGCCTGCTCGGCCTTGGACAGGCCCATGATTTCCAGCGGCAAACGGATGTTGCCCCCGATCGTGCGCCAGGGATACAACCCCGCCGCCTGGAAAACATAGCCATAGGCGCGTTTTTTGCGCGCCTCTTCCGGGGTCATGCCGTTGACACAGATCGTGCCGCCGGTGGGGTGTTCCAGATCGGCCATGACCCGCAGAAACGTGGTCTTGCCGCAGCCCGAGGGGCCGATGAAGCTGACGAACTCGCCGCGCTCGATTTCCAGATTTACGTCCTTCAACGCATGCACCGGTCCGTCGTTGGTTTCGAATGTCAGGCTCAGATTCTCGGCCTTGATTACAATATCGCTCACGCGCTTACTCTCCCTGTGTGGCCCTGCGGTGTTTGCAGGGCCTGTGTTGTTGCCGCTTTGTGCGGATTATCAGATGCCGGCCGGAATATTCAGCGGGTCGCGTTCCACCTTGCGCGGGCTGTTCAGCGCCTTCCAGCGTGACAGCGCCTGGCTGGCCGAGGCAAACGGCGGGCGCGGAATGAAGCGCCCGCGGCCCGGCTGGGGCTGGCTGTTGCGTCCCCAGGCCCAGATCACATCGCCGCGGCTAAGGGTATAGCGCGCCTGCGCCTTGACCTCGAAACCCTCGAACACGTTGTAATCCAGCACGGAATGGTGGTTGGACTGGCTGATGGTCTTGGAAATCTTGGGGTCCCAGACCACGATATCCGCATCCGCCCCTTCGACGATCGCGCCCTTTTTGGGGTAGATGTTCAGGATTTTCGCCACATTGGTCGATGTCGCGGCTACAAATTCGTTCATCGTCAGACGCCCGGTTTCCACCCCTTCGGTCCACAGCACCGCAAGGCGTTCCTCCAACCCGTTGGAGCCGTTGGGGATCAGGCGGAAATCGTCCAGCCCCATGCGTTTCTGTTCCGTGGTAAAGGCGGCGTGGTCCGTGGCCACCACCTGCAGGCTGCCGGCCTGCAATCCGGCCCACAGGCTGTCCTGGTGGTCCTTGGAGCGGAACGGGGGCGACATCACGCGGCGCGCGGCGTGTTCCCAGTCCTTGTTGAAATATTCCGATTCATCGAGCGTCAGGAACTGCACCAGCGGCTCGCCGTAAACCCGCATGCCCTTCTGGCGGGCGCGGCGGATGGCCTCGTGCGACTGCTCGCAGGAAACATGCACCACATACAGCGGCACGCCGGCGGCATCGGCAATGGTGATGGCGCGGTTCGTGGCCTCGCCCTCCAGCTCGGGGGGGCGGGAATAGGCGTGGCCCTCGGGGCCGGTAATCCCCTCGGCCATGTATTTTTTCTGAAGGATATCAACCAGATCGCCGTTTTCCGCATGCACCATCGGCAGCGCGCCCAGTTCCCCGCAACGCTTGAAAGAGGCATACATCTCGTCGTCTTCGACCATCAGCGCGCCCTTGTAGGCCATGAAATGCTTGAACGAGTTGACGCCCATCTTCACGGCGTCCTCCATTTCGTTGAACACATTTTCATTCCAGCCGGTAATCGCCATGTGATAGCCGATGTCCGAGGTAATCTGGGGCGCCGACTTGCGGTGCCATTCGTTGATCGCGTTCTTGATAGAGCCATCCTCGCCCGGCAGGCAGAAATCCACCAGCATCGTCGTGCCGCCACAGGCCGCGGCCCATGTGCCGGATTCGAAGGTCTCGGCGGCGGTGGTGCCCATAAAGGGCATTTCCAGATGGGTGTGCGGGTCGATGCCGCCCGGGATCACATAGGCCCCCTCGGCGTCGATATATTCATCCCCCTTCAGATCCTGCCCGATCTGCTTGATGGTCTCGCCCTCGATCAGGATATCGGCCTTGTAGGTCCGGTCCGCCGTGACGATCGTGCCGCCTTTGATTACCTTGGTCATGTTACCCTCCTGTTGGTGTCTTGCCCGTTTACGGGCATGTTTTCAATTCGGCCGTCAGGTCCCGATCCTTCAGGATCATGGAAATGCCGGTCTTTTGTGCATATTCGCAAGCTTTTGCCCAATTTACGGGCCGGTCGGTATATTCCGCATCCAGCACCGGTTTGTTCTGTTGCAGATAGGGCGCGACGTCGGCGCACCAGCCATCCTGATAACAGCTTTCGGTGATGATAAAATCCATAGTGTCGTGTAGGGCGCCGGTCAGTTCGGGCACATTTTTCTGCCCGATCTCCAGCCCCATCCCGTGCGCCATATCCGCCAGCGCGCGCAGATAGGCCAGCGTGTCGCGCGCATCGATATCAAAGCCCGAGTCATTGGTGTAGACATCCATATTGTCCGGCTCTACCGCATCGAAACCGGCCGTCTTGCAGCGCTGGAAACGGGCGCGCATCAGGGGCAGCAGGATATCGCGGCGCCGGATGTCCAGAAACCGCTCGTCCGGCCAGTCGCCGTAGACCTTGCCGACAACGGCGGGCGGAAAGGCGCCCTTGTCGTCGCGGTAGTCTTCCAGCGTGCCGACAGAAACATAGCAGATCGTGTAAATCCCGCGCCCGGCCAGCTTGTGCATCTGCGCCGGTGTGACCGTATCCGGGTCCGTGTCGAAAATCCGCACATCGCGGGAAATATCCAGCGGCTCGCCCAATTGCCAGTCCCAGCGCGCACCCTTCGAGGGGGCGGCGGCTGCGGGGGCGCCGAGCGCCAGAACAAGGGATATGAGGACGGGTTTGTGCATGTTTCTCCGGTTTTTGTTGCGGGCAGGGGCTTCCCCCTCGGGTCGGGCCGGACGACGGGGGCGCCGTCCGGCCTGTTGGCTATTCCTCGATGCCGGCGGTTTCGATCACCGCGTGCAGCAGAACATCGGCACCTGCTGTGGCCCATTCCTTGGAAATATCCTCGGCCTCGTTGTGGGACAGACCGTCCACACAGGGGCACATGATCATGGCCGTGGGGGCCACCTTGTTGATCCAGCAGGCATCGTGGCCGGCACCGGAAATGATATCGCGGTGGCTATAGCCCAGACGCTCGGCCGCGTTGCGCACGGCGGCGACGCAGGTCTCGTCGAACTTGACCGGATCGAAGCCGCCGACCTTTTCCAGTTCCACGCCCAGACCCATTTCCTCGGCGATCTTTTTCGCGCCTTCTGCAAAACGGTTTTCCATATCCGTAATGGTATCCAGATCGGGGGAACGGAAATCAACCGTGAACACCACCTTGCCCGGAATAACGTTGCGCGAGTTGGGATAAACGTCGATATGCCCCGCCGCGCCGACGGCATCGGGGGCATGCGACCAGGCGATTTCATCCACCAGCTGCAACATCCGCGCCATGCCCAGACCGGCATTTTTGCGCATCGGCATGGGGGTAGAGCCGGTGTGGCTTTCCTTGCCGGTGACGGTGACTTGGGTCCAGCTAAGGCCCTGACCGTGGGTGACAACGCCGACCAGTTTGTCCTCGGCCTCCAGAATCGGGCCCTGTTCAATGTGGTATTCGAACATGGCGTGCATCTTGCGATCCCCGACCTTTTCGTCGCCTTCCCAGCCGATGCGCTTCAGCTCGTCGCCGAAACGCTTGCCCTCGGCATCGACACGGTCCTTGGCCCAGTCTTCCTCCAGCACGCCGGCAAATACGCCGGACGACAGCATCGCGGGGGCAAAGCGGGTGCCTTCCTCGTTCGTCCAGTTGGTGACAACGATCGGGTGCTTGGTCTTGACGTTCAGGTCATTGAGCGTGCGCACCAGCTCCAGACCGGAGAGAACCCCCAGAACCCCGTCGAACTTGCCGCCCGTGGGCTGCGTATCCAGATGCGAGCCGACATAGACCGGCAGGGCCTCCGGGTCGGTGCCTTCGCGCCGGGCAAACATGTTGCCCATGCTGTCCACACCGACGGTACAGCCGGCATCCTCGCACCATTTTTTGAACAGCGCGCGCCCCTCGCCATCGGCATCGGTCAGCGTCTGGCGGTTGTTGCCCCCCGCCACGCCCGGCCCGATTTTTGCCATCTCCATCAGCGAATCCCACAAACGGTCGCCGTCAATTTTCATATTCTCGCCAGCTGCGGCCATGATATTTCTCCCTTAGTCCAGATTTTTCAAAACGTCGGTCAGCTTGCCGAACAGTTCGTCGATATGTGCCTTGGTGATGATCAGCGGCGGGGACAGCGCGATGATGTCGCCCGTGGTGCGGATCAGGATGCCGGCGTCATAGGCATCGAGGAAGGCCTGGAAGGCCCGCTTGGTGGGCTTGCCTTCGATCGGGGACAGCTCGATCGCGCCGATCAGACCCTCGTTGCGGATGTCGATGACATGGGGCAGGCCGCGCAGGGCGTGCAGCGCATCTTCCCAGTAGCCGGCCAGATCGCGGGCGTTTTCGAACAGCCCGTCCTCTTTATAGGTTTCCAGCGTGGCCAGACCGGCGGCCGAGGCCATCGGGTTGCCCGAATAGGTGTAGCCGTGGAACAGCTCTATCAGGCCCTCGTCGCCCTGCATGAAGGCATCGTGGATTTCGTTGCTGGTCAGCACCGCCCCCATCGGAATCACCCCGTTGGTCAGCCCCTTGGCCGTGGTCATCATGTCCGGCGTCACCCCGTAATGCGTCGCCCCGAAGGCCGAGCCAAGGCGCCCGAAACCGGTGATCACCTCGTCGAAAATCAGCAGGATGCCGTGTTTCTTGGTGATGGCGCGGATACGTTCCAGATAGCCCTTCGGCGGCAGCAGAACCCCGGTGGAGCCCGCCATCGGCTCGATAATCACCGCGGCAATGTTGGAGGCATCGCCAAGCGCCACGATCCGTTCCAGTTCATCCGCGATTTCCGCCCCGTGTTCGGGCTGGCCGCGGGTAAAGGCGTTTTCGGGGATATGGGTGTGGGGCATGTGGTCCACGCCGGTCAGCAGGCTGCCAAAGGTCTTGCGGTTCGGGCCGATGCCGCCGACGGAAATGCCGCCGAAGTTCACCCCGTGATAGCCCCGCTCGCGCCCGATCAGACGGGTGCGCGTGCCCTCGCCGCGCGCACGGTGGTAGGCGATGGCGATCTTCAGCGCCGTTTCCACCGATTCCGAACCGGAGTTGGTATAGAACACATGCTCCATGCCTTCGGGCGCCATATCGACCAGACGGTTGGCCAGTTCGAAAGCCTTGGGATGGCCCATCTGGAAGGCGGGGGCGTAGTCCAGCTCGGCCGCCTGTTTGGCAATCGCCTCGACAATGCGCGGCTGGTTGTGGCCCGCGTTCACGCACCACAATCCGGCCGTGCCGTCCAGCACCTTGCGCCCGTCGGCGGTGGTATAATACATGCCGTCGGCGGCGACGAACATGCGCGGGTTCTTCTTGAACTGCCGGTTGGCGGTGAAGGGCATCCAGAATGCGCTAAGATCATTTGGTGCCATATTTGTGCGGTCGGACATTCCGGTCTCCCTGTTGTTTGGCCGGCTGGAACCGGTCTGAAAAATTTCTTTTGACCATCTGGTCAGGTTGACGCTAGCATAGTTGACCAACCAGTCAAGAATTTGTTTCGAAGGAAATGCAAAATGCCGGCCCTGCCCAAACCCGCCAACCGCCGCGAAGGCCTGCGCCGCGAAACGCTGGCGCTGATACTGGCCACCGCCGAACGCATTTTTGCCGAGCACGGCTTCAAGGGGGCCACCATGCAGGCCATCGCGGACGAGGCCAGGCTGCCCAAGGCCAACCTGCACTATTATTTCCCAACAAAACAGGACCTTTACCGCCAGGTAGTGGAGCGGATCTTCAATATCTGGCTGGACGCGGCCGAAAGCTTCGACACCACCGCCAGCCCGCAAGAGGCCCTGACAACCTATATCCGCAAGAAGATGGAGATCAGCCGCTCCCATCCCTATGGCTCCAAGGTCTGGGCCAACGAGGTGATCCACGGCGCGCCGATTATCCATGATTATCTTGAAACAACTTTAACCGAATGGACAGAAACCCGAATCAAGGTGATCGAACGCTGGATGGACGAGGGGCTGATAGACCGCATAAACCCGCGCCACCTGCTGTATATGATCTGGGCCACAACCCAGCACTACGCCGATTTTTCGCACCAGATCGTCACCCTGAACGACAGCAAGGAGATGAACGACCAGCAATGGGCCGATGCGACGGAATGTGTGACGCGGATCATTCTGGCAGGGATCGGGGCGAAGCGCGGGGGGTGAGCCTGTGGCCGGGGTTCGGGGAAAATGCTTTTCTAAACCCTTCCTTAACCTTTACCCCTTATAGTCC
>JALWQC010000228.1 GCA_027080755.1 Paracoccaceae bacterium | reverse complement strand
GCCGCCGCCAGCGCCGTCAGCGCCGCCAGAACCAGCGTGGAAACCAGCAGGGTCATGGAAATATTGCCCGGGACGGTTTTCAGGATGAACTCCAGCACAATATCCCCGAAAATCCCCCCCAACCCGTAATCGAACTGCGCGGGCCATGTCGCCGGCGGGGTGTTGGCGGCCAGAAAGACGGCGGCAACGGCAATGGCCAGCGGGGTCATGATCCCGCGCATCAGGGCACGTTTTTCCCCGATATGCGTCATCAGGCGCCCGCCCCAGACGACCAGCGCCAGCGGAATGCCATAGGCGGCCCAACCCAGCGCCTTGTGCAGCGGGTCCGCGATATAGGAGCCGAAAACCCCCAGCAGGTTATGCGGCGCGGCATCGGTGGCCACGCTGAAACTGGGGTCCCCGGGGGTGTAGCTGGCCAGCATCAGGACAAAGGCCAGCCCGATCAGCAGCAACAGGAAGCCCAGCGCCTCGGAGCCGCGCTTGCGCATGGCGGCCTCGGCCTTTGCGCCGACCAGCTTCTTCTTGCGTTTCTTCGGTTTTTTTCGTGCCGACAGTGCCATGCTCAACCCTTGTTTGTGCCGTTCATCATGTCACCCAGACATGCGCGGATTGCGGTCAACCCGCGTTCGATTTCCGGTTCCTCGGCCACCAGAGCCACCCGTAGATAGGATTTGCCCGGATTGCCCCCGCCCAGTCGCGGATCATTATCGCGCGACAGATATTCCCCCGGCAAGGCCCGCACGCCGGTTTCCTGCCACAGTTTCAGCGCCGCCGCCTGCCCGTCCCCGACGTTCAGCCACAGGAAAAAGCCGGCGGTGGGGCTGTTGTATCCTGCCATATCTCCCAGAATACGGTCGGCAATGTCAAACTTGCGCTGATAACGGGCGCGGTTTTCCACGACATGTGCCTCGTCCGCCCAGACCGCGGCGCTGACCTGCTGGATCGGCAACGGCACGGGGGCGCCGGTATAGTTGCGCAGCTGCTTCATCTGCGAAATCGCCCCTGCCCCGCCGGCGGCAAAACCGCTACGCAATCCGGGCAGGTTGGAGCGTTTGGAAAGCGAGTGGAACACCACCAGCCGTTCGGCATCCGCCCCGGCATTCTGCGCCGCCTTCAGCGCCCCGTCGGGCGGGGTATCGCGGTAGATCTCGGAATAGCATTCATCGGCAAAAACCCGGAAATCGTGTTTTTCCGCCAGCGCCAGCAGCCCCTGCCAATAGGCATCATCCGCCACCGCCCCTTGCGGGTTGGAGGGCGAACACATGTAGACAATCGCCGTGCGATCCAGCAGATCCTGCGGCACGGCGGCAAAGTCGGGCAAAAAGCCGTTGTCCTGCGGCGCGGGCACAAACACCGGTTCGGCACCGGCGGCAAGGGCGGCCACCGCGTAGCACTGGTAACACGGGTTCGGCAGCAGCACCACCGGCTGTTGGCCGTTCTTTTCCTCGGGGCAGAGCGCAAGTGCCGCGTTGAACAACCCCTCGCGGGTGCCGTTCAGGGACAGGATGTTTTTGTCCGGGTCCGGCG
>JALWQC010000227.1 GCA_027080755.1 Paracoccaceae bacterium | reverse complement strand
AAAATCCATGACCGTCGGCGGCACATTATTCGAGGAGCTGGGCTTTTCCTACGTCGGCCCCATCGACGGGCACGACATGGAACAGCTGCTGTCCGTCCTGCGCACCGTAAAGGCCCGCGCCGACGGCCCGACCCTGATCCATGTGGTGACCAAAAAGGGCAAGGGCTATCACCCCGCCGAGGGCAGCGCCGATCGCGGCCATGCGCGCGGGCGTTTCGATGTGGCCACGGGGGAGCAGGTGAAAACCCCCTCCAACGCGCCAAGCTATACCAAGGTCTTCGCCCGAAGCCTGATAGACGAGGCCGCGCGCGACCCCAAAATCGTGGCCGTCACCGCCGCCATGCCCGACGGCACGGGGCTGAACCTGTTTGCCGAACGGTTTCCCGACCGCTGTTTTGACGTCGGGATTGCGGAACAGCACGCGGTAACCTTCGCCGCCGGTATGGCCGCAGGCGGGATGAAGCCCTTTGTCGCGATCTATTCCACCTTCCTGCAACGCGCCTATGACCAGATCGTGCATGACGTGGCCATCCAGCGCCTGCCGGTGCGTTTCGCCATCGACCGCGCCGGGCTGGTGGGGGCGGACGGGCCGACCCATGCGGGCAGCTTCGACATCGCCTTTCTGGCCAACCTGCCCGATTTTGTCGTCATGGCCGCCGCGGACGAGGCCGAGCTGGCGCATATGGTGGCAACCGCCGCCGCGCTGGATGACCGCCCCTGCGCCTTTCGCTTTCCGCGTGGCGAAGGGGTGGGCGTGGAACTGCCCGAACACGGCACACCGCTGGAAATCGGCAAGGGCCGCCTGATTGCCAAAGGGGAACGCGTGGCGATCCTGTCCTTCGGCACCCGTCTGGCCGAGGTCGAAAAAGCCGCCGAATCGCTATCCGCGCGCGGTATCACCCCGACCATCGCGGACGCCCGTTTCGCCAAACCGCTGGACCGTGACCTGATCCTTGATCTGGCCGCCAATCACGAGGCCCTGATAACCATCGAAGAAGGCGCGGTGGGCGGATTCGGCAGCCATGTGGCGCAGCTTCTGGCGGACGAGGGCGTGTTCGACCACGGCCTGAAATTCCGCTCGATGGTTTTCCCCGACACCTTCATCGACCACGACTCCCCCAAGGCCATGTACGACACCGCCGGCATGAACGCGCCAGAAATCGAGGCCAAGGTGTTGGAGGTTCTGGGCATAGCACAAATCGGGGCGAAGCGGGCCTGAGCCCGCCAAACGCGCACAAAAATACCGGCATCCAGCCAGCGCCGCACCGTTTTGCCTTGAAATCTCGGGGGGATCTGCCGGAGGATCCTGCGGGGTTTGCGGGGTAGACAAACCTGTTCTGGCCTGTAGCGGGCGGTGCCATCGCGCCGGAAGTCCGGTACCGGTGTCAATCGGTGCCGTCGTGTGCCAAACGAACGGTCCGAAACCGGACGTGTCGTTGGTTGGTGTTGCATTGCCCGGCGCGATAACCCCGTTTGGACGTGTAAAGTCCAGCCCGGCGCCGATGGTTATAGGGGAAACTGGTTAATATCCGGTGAACATTTCGCAGAATCCCGCAAAATGGTGACCCCGGGTGGATTCGAACCACCGGCCTGCCCCTTAGGAGGGGGCCGCTCTATCCAGCTGAGCTACGGGGCCATTGCAGGCCTTCTATCGCGCCGGCGATGGCGGGTCAAAGGGTTATACAATCAACCTAGGGCGTAGACCCATAAACCCCACGCCGCCAGCGCGATCCTCGCGAAATATCAATGGCTTGGGACGTGCCGCACAGGGTGGTCCCCTTTGCAAGCGGCCCGCGCCATTGAGATGAAGCGAGGGTCGCGCCCTTCGGGTTTGGCGGATTTTCGCCCCGCTTTCGTCGCAGACCCTGGAAATAGAACCACTATTCCGGCGGCCCTGCGCCTGCCCGGGACAAAAATCTGCCAAACTGGCGGCGCGGGGTTTATGGGTCTACGCCCTAATGGGCCAGAAGTATCCCCACGACAACGCCGAAGGCAGCCCCTGCCAGACCCCAGTAAAGGCCGGGTTTCGGGGGGTCTTCCGGCGCGGGTGTCGCGTTGGCCTTCAGCAGTGCGGCCTCGGCCAGATCGGGCAGGCGGGGGCCGAATCGTGACAGCACCCGCAGGGTGGCACCCAGATCGCGGGCCATCGCCTTGGGGCCGATATTGTCGCGGATGTAGGTTTCGATAACGGGGCGGGCGGTTTCCCACATGTTGACATTTTCGCTGAAGGTGCGGGCGACGCCTTCGACCACAACCATCGTGCGTTGCAGCAGGATCAGCTCTGTGCGGGTCTGCATGCCGAAACGTTCCGTGACCTCGAACAGATGCGCGAACAGGCGGCCCATGGAAACCTGACTGGCGGTATAATCGAAAATCGGCTCGCCGACGGAACGCAGGGCCTGGGCGAAGGCCTCTACGTCCTGATCGGCGGGGACGTAGCCGGCCTCGAAATGGACCTCGGCGACGCGGCGGTAGTCCCGGTTCAGGAAACCGTACAGGATTTCGGCGTAAACGCGGCGGGTATAGGTGTCGATCCGCCCCATAATCCCGAAATCGAGCGCGATCAGATCCCCGTTCGGGCCGCGTTTCAGGTTGCCCTGATGCATGTCGGCATGGAAATACCCGTCACGCAGGGCGTGGCGCAGGAAGGTTTGCAAAATGCGGGTGGCAAATTCGTCGGGGTCCTGACCGGTGGCCAGAACGGCCTGCACATCGCCAAGGGAAATCCCGTCAACCCATTCGGCCGTCATCACCCGACGGGCCGAGCATTCCCAGACCACAGCCGGCACATAGAACCCGGGGTCGTTTTTGGTGTTGTCCCGGAATTCGTCGGCGGCGGCTGCCTCCATCCGCAGGTCGAGTTCACCGCGCACGACCGTTGCGAAATGCTCGATCACGGCGCGCGGACGCAGGCGGCGCGAAAACGGGGCGATAAATTCGATGATGCCGGCGGCCAGATAGAAGGCATCCACATCCCGCATAAACGCCCGTTCGATCCCCGGACGCAGGACCTTTACCGCGACTTGCGAGCCATCCTTGCACAGCGTCGCCTTATGCACCTGCGCCAGCGAGGCGGCGGCGACCGGCTCGGAAAAATCGGCGAACACGGTGTCGATATCCACGCCCAGCTCTTTTTCGATCTCGGCCTTGGCGATGGCGGTGTCGAAGGGGGGCAGGCGATCCTGCAGCACCCGCAATTCATTGGCCAGCTCCGGCCCGACCACATCGGGGCGGGTGGACATCAGCTGCCCGAATTTGATGTAGGCCGGCCCGAGCGCGGTAATGGCGCGCAGCACCGGCGGCTGGCTCGGGTCGCCGCGCAGGCCCAGCCATTGCACCGGCCAGCCGATAATGCGCGCAACGATGCGCACGGAACGGGGGGCGTCCATGGCCTCCAGCGCGACTTTCATGGCGCCGGCACGCTCAAAGGTGGCCCCCGTGCGGATCAGCCGCCAGAGGTTATGCGGCCCCCTCATATCTTCCAGCCCGAATGCAGCGCCGCAATGCCCAGCGACAGATTGCGGTATTTCACCTGCTCGAACCCGCCCTTGCGGATCATGTCGGCAAATTCTTCCTGTTTGGGGAATTTGCGGATCGATTCGACCAGATATTGATAGCTGTCGCGGTCATTGGCGATAAGCTTGCCCATCGGCGGAATGATGTTGAAGCTGTAGCGGTCATAGGCCCATTGCATCGCCGGATTCGGGATGGTGGAAAATTCCAGACACAGGAAACGGCCGCCGGGCTTCAGAACGCGGTAGGCCTCGTCAATGGCGTCCTGAATGCGGGTGACGTTGCGGATGCCGAAGCTGATGGTGTAGGCGTCAAAGGTGTTGTCTTCGAACGGCAGCGCCATCGCATCGCCGCAGATCCAGTCGAGGCTGTCCTGCATCTGCGCCGCCTCGGCACGTTTGCGCCCCTCATCCAGCATGGATTGGGTCATGTCGAAAACCGTGGCATGGCCGCCGCCGGCACGTTCCAGAAACCGGAAGGAAATATCGCCGGTGCCACCGGCCACATCCAGCAGTTTCATCCCCTTGCGCGGCGCCAGCCAGTCCATCATCGCGTCTTTCCAGACCCGGTGGATGCCAAGGCTCATGGCGTCGTTCATGATGTCGTATTTCGAGGCAACGTTGGTGAAAACGCCGTGGACCATGCCGGCCTTGGCGTCCTCGTCCACTGTCTGGAAGCCGAAATGGGTGGTTTTGCTGCTCATGTCTATGATCCCCGCTGGGTCCGTGTTCGCCACAGGATTACAGCGGTTTGCACCAAGTTACAATTGCCAAGGATCAAGACCTAGGCAAGAAAGGCCCGCATTTGCAAATCCATCAGCCGTTCGCCCTCGGCAACCAGATCGAAACCGTGGTTTTCTAGCGACCAGCGCATGGCCAGCCCCTGTATCAGCGTCAGGATCAGATAGGCCGCATCCTCCGCCACCAGATCCTTGCGGAAAATGCCGTTGTCAACGCCGGCCTGCATCACCCTGGACAGCTTGACATGCCGGCCTTGCATCAGGGTTGCGAAAATCTGGCGCAGGGTTTCGTTCTGGGCGTGCAACTCGCGCGAGAACAGAATGGCGGGGATGGCCGGTGTGCGGGCGATAAATTGCAGCTGGGCCGTGACCATCATCCGCAGACGTTTGTCAATTGACGTATCGTCGTCAATGGCAACGCTTTTGGCCATCAGCTTGCAGATATGGTTGGCAACGTTTTCCCATATGGCATCCTTGGTCGGGAAATGCCGGAAAATCGCCGGTTGCGAGATGCCGATTTCCCGCGCCAGTTTTTCCGTCGTCAGACGGTCGGGGCCGATATCGGCCGCCAGCCGGATTGCGGTATCGACGATCTCGGCCTTGCGCTCGGGCGCGGATTTCCTTGTTCTGGTCACGATAATTCCCACCATTTATACAGGCAGGCCTTTTCAACCTGCCAGACATCTAATGCACGCAAAGCCTGTATTTTCAAGGGGAAATGTTCAGGATGGTTTACGATCCTTCTTTTTCGGACGTTTCTTTTTCACCGGTTTCGCGGCCTTGGATTTCCCTTTGTGCGGCGCTTTTCCATCCGGTTTACCACGATGCGGCGCGCCGGATTTGCGCCCCTTGAACGGCTTTTTGTCCTTGGGCGCGTTTTTCACGATTTCGGGAACACCGTCAAGCCGGTTGATGGAAATGGTTTTTTCCAGCTTCATCTCGGGTCCGATCGCCTTGACGAAACGGTCGGCGGCCTTGGCGGCTATTTCGACGTAGGACACCATGTGCTGAATACGGATAGAGCCGATCTCGCCGCGTTTCAGGTTGCCGTTCTTGGCCAGCATCGGCAGCAGCCAGCGCGGCTCGGCGTTCTGTTTGTGGCCGATGGAAAGCGAGAACCAGACCCCGTCGTCAAAATCGGCGCGGGCCTTGGGTTTGCTGTCCCGCACATCGGGGTCGCGCAGTTCCTCGGGGGCGGATCTGCCCTTGCGGTAGGCTTTTACCAGCGCGCCGGCGATCTGCTGGGCGCCGAAACGGTCCAGAAGGGTCTGGGCGAATTCGGCCTCGTCCGGGGTCAGGGGCTCGTGCAGGCTGGTGTCTTCAAGGATGCGTTCGTCGTCGCGGCGCAGCACGTCCTCGACACTTGGCGGGGTGTCCCAGGTGGCGTTGACCTTGGCGTTTTGCAGCAGGCGTTCGGTGCGGCGGCGGGCGCGGGTCGGCACGATCAGGGCGCTAACCCCCTTGCGGCCGGCGCGGCCCGTGCGGCCGGAACGGTGCAGCAGGCTTTCGCGGTTTTTGGGCAGATCGGCGTGGATCACCAGTTCCAGATTGGGCAGGTCGATCCCGCGTGCGGCAACATCGGTGGCCACACAGACCCGCGCGCGCCCGTCGCGCATGGCTTGCAGCGCGTGGCTGCGTTCGTTTTGCGACAGCTCGCCGGACAGAGCCACCACGGAAAAGCCGCGGTTGCTCAGGCGGGCGGTCAGATGGTTGACGGCGGCACGGGTGTTGCAGAATACGATGGCGTTCTGGGCCTCGTAATAGCGCAACAGGTTGATGATCGCGTTTTCCTCGTCGTTATGGGCGACGGTCAGGGCGCGGTAGTCGATGTCGATATGCTGTTTCTGCTCGGCATCGGTTTTGATCCGCACCGCGTCGCGCTGGTAACGTTCCGCAAGGCTGGCGATAGAGCGCGGAACCGTGGCGGAAAACAGCAGCGTGCGGCGGTCGTCGGGGGCGGAGCCGAGGATAAATTCCAGCTCGTCCCGAAAGCCCAGATCCAGCATCTCGTCCGCTTCGTCCAGCACGACAGCCTTCAGCATCGACAGATCCAGCGAGCCGCGTTCGATATGGTCGCGCAACCGGCCCGGCGTGCCGACAACGATCTGCGCCCCGCGTTCCAGCGCGCGA
>JALWQC010000226.1 GCA_027080755.1 Paracoccaceae bacterium | reverse complement strand
GAAAGCGGCTGGAAGCGTAGCGCGCCGGATGTGGCGCTGAAAAGATAATGCCCGCCCTGCTTGTCATCCCGGCGCGCTACGCTTCCAGCCGCTTTCCGGGCAAACCCCTGATGCCGCTAACCGGCGCAACGGGGGATGCCCGCCCCCTGATCCGCCGCAGCTGGGAGGCTGCGCAACAGGTGCAGGGGATAGACCGCATCGTCATCGCCACCGACGACCCGCGTATCGCTACCGTCTGCGAGGGCTTCGGCGCCGAGGTGGCACTAACCGCCCCGACCCACAAAAACGGCACGGAACGCTGTGGCGAGGTGGCGGAAATGCTGGACGGTTATGATGTTATCGTCAATTTTCAGGGCGACGCCCCCCTGACCCCGCCGTGGTTTGTCGAGGCGCTTCTAGCGGCAATGGAGGACCCCGCGATATCTATGGCCACGCCGGTTTTACGCTGCGATGCCGCCACGCTTGCCGGCCTGCAGGCCGATCGCCGCGCGGGGCGGGTTGGCGGCACGACGGCGGTTTTCGACAAGGGGGGCAGGGCGCTTTATTTTTCCAAGGAAGTGCTGCCTTATACCGGTGTGCAGTCCGGCGGGGCGGTGCCTGTATTTCACCACGTCGGCGTTTACGCCTATCGCCGTGCGGCGTTGCGGGCCTATGCCGGATGGGCGGAAGGGGCTCTGGAGCGCGCCGAGGGGCTGGAACAGCTTCGGTTTCTGGAGAACGGCACGCCGGTGCAATGCGTAGAGGTAGACGCCCGATCCCGCCGTTTCTGGGAATTGAACAACCCCGAAGACGTGCCGGTAATAGAGGGCATTCTGGCGGATCAGGGGATGCCATGACCCGTGTTTCGGTGGTGATTGTGTCAAACGGGCGGCCCGCGCATTTGCGATCCTGCTTGCAAAGCCTGCGCCACCAGACGTATCCGGAATTCGAGGTGGTCGTGGTTGCCGATGCCCTGCCGCCGGAATTTGACGGTGCGGTCCGCTATGTCCCGTTTCAGGAAGAAAACATATCCGCCGCCCGCAATCTGGGGATCGCACATGCCGCCGGCGATATTCTGGCCTTTTGCGATGATGACGCCATTCCCGACCCGCCCTGGCTGCAAACTCTTCTGGCCCCTTGGGGTGATCCCGGGGTTGGCGCGGCGGGGGGGTAGGCGCGCGGGCGCAACGGTATCAGCCTGCAATGGGGGGCAAGCCGGTTCGATCTGCGCGGCGAGGATGTGGCGCTGGACCTGCCCGACGACACGGCGCGGGTATTTACGCCCGACCCGCAACAGCCGGTCAAGCTGAACGGGACAAACATGGCCTTTCGCAAGACGGCGCTGGACGACATCGGGGGCTTTGATGAATCCTTCCGGTTTTATCTGGAGGATGCCGACGCCAAGCTGCGTCTTGATCGTGCGGGCTGGAAATCGGCGCTGGTGCCGCGCGCACAGGTGCATCACGGCTATGCGGCCAGCAAACGGCGCACCGGGCAGCGCGTGCCGACCTCGTTATTTGAAATCGGGGCCAGCAAGGCGCGGTTTTGCAAAAAACACTACACGGGCGATATTTCCGCGGCGCTTCTGGCCTTCAAATCCGCACAGGCAACGCGCCTGTTGCATCTGATGCACAAAGGCCGGCTGCAACAGGCGGATATGGAACGTTTGATGCAGGATCTTCTGGCGGGGATGGAGGAAGGGTTAACCCGCGCCGAAACCGGCCGCCATGCCCCCCCCGCCCCGCAATTCCGGCGCTTTGATACGGTTGACGGCCCGCATGTTTTGCTGCGCGCAGGCTGGCGGCAGGCAAAATGGGCCGACGAAACCGCCTGCGCCCTGCTGGAGGCCGGATGCACCGTGTCTGTCGTGCGCCTGTTCCCGTCCGTCCGCTTCTTTCAGGTGGTGTTCAAGGACGGCTATTGGCAATATTCCGGCGGCGTCTGGGGAAAATTCAACCGCGAACAGCCTGTTTTGCAAATTGCAAGCTATGCGCGAAGGTTCGAAAGCCTGATAGGCTATGTCGGGAAAAGGGCCGAAATAGATGTCATCGCCGGCCATAAAACCGGCGATTTTGCGCCCAAACATGCTTGCCTTGCCCCGTTAAAGGGACGTAATGTCAGGGTGATAACTAGTATTATACAGCATTCGGGTGTAGCTAATCCTTAACTATATGCAGATATGGCCGGATTAGCGTCGGGGGCCGAAGGGACCGCATCTTTATGGATGCTATAGAGGTAGTATGAAAAACAAAGTTACAAAAGCCATTTTTCCTGTTGCTGGCCTTGGCACGCGGTTTTTGCCGGCGACGAAATCCATTCCCAAGGAAATCATGACGCTGGTGGACCGCCCGTTGATCCAGTACGCGATCGACGAGGCGCGCGAGGCCGGTATCCGCGAGTTTATTTTCGTAACCGCCAAGGGCAAGGGCGCGTTGGAGGATTATTTCGACGCGGCGCCGGAACTGGAAAAAACCCTGCGCAAAAAGAAAAAGACCGAGCTGCTGCAAGCCCTGAAAGCCACCGACATGGACAGCGGGGCCATCGCCTATATCCGCCAGCGCGAACCTTTGGGGCTGGGTCATGCTGTCTGGTGCGCGCGCCGTCTGATCGGGGATGAGCCTTTTGCCGTGATCCTGCCGGACGATGTTATCGCTGCCGAAAAATCCTGTCTGTCGCAGATGGTGGAACAATACGCCGAAACCCGTGGCAATATCGTCGCCGCGATGGAAGTGGCCCCGCACGAGGTGTCTTCTTACGGTATTCTGGACCCGAAAGAGGACATGGGGAAGCTGGTCTCGGTGCGGGATATGGCGGAAAAGCCGGATCTGGCGGATGCGCCGTCCAACCTTGCCGTGATTGGCCGCTATATTCTGGAACCGAATGTGTTGAACCGTCTGCACGACCTGAAGCGCGGTAGCGGGGACGAAATCCAGCTGACCGATGCCATCGCGGCCGAGGCACGGGAAAACGGGGATGTCTACGGCTATCGTTTCGACGGGCAGCGCTATGATTGTGGGTCGAAGATCGGCTATCTGAAGGCCACAATCGCCTTTGGTCTGGCCCGCGACGATCTGAGGGACGAGCTGTCCGATTTCCTGAACCGGACCGTCAGCACCCGTCAGGCTGCCGAGTAATGACCAAGGTTCTGGTTACGGGCGGGGCGGGGTATATCGGCTCGCACGCTTGCAAGGCTCTGGCCGGCGCCGGATACCAGCCGGTAACCTTTGACAATCTGTCCACCGGCTGGCGCGATGCCGTGCAGTTCGGTCCGTTCGAACAGGGCGATTTGTGTGATGCCGACCGGATTTCCGAGGTTGTGGAAAAACACAAACCCGCCGCGATCATGCATTTCGCCTCTCTGGCCGAGGTCGGGGAATCCATGCAGGATCCGGCACGATACTGGCGCACGAATGTTAACGGATCGTTGAACCTGTTGCAGGCAGCGGTGGATAACGGGGTCCCGAATTTCATCTTTTCCTCGACCTGTGCGACCTACGGGGACCATGACGGGGTTTTGCTGGACGAAAACACGCCGCAACGCCCGATCAACGCTTATGGTGCCTCCAAGCTGGCGATCGAACAGATGGTGCAGAATTTCGCTGAACGTTTCGGGTTTGCCTACACGATTTTCCGCTATTTCAATGTGGCAGGGGCCGATGAATCCGGCCGGATTGGCGAATTCCACAACCCCGAAACCCATTTGATTCCGCTGGCGATACAGGCCGCCACCGGCAAACGCCCGACACTGACGATTTTCGGGCGTGATTATCCGACTCCGGACGGGACTTGTGTGCGCGATTATGTGCATGTGAACGATCTGGTCGATGCGCATGTCGCAGGGCTGGAATATCTCGAAGGGGGGCAGCCCTCGGCCATTTTCAATCTGGGTAGCGGGGACGGATTTTCCGTGCAGCAAGTGGTGGATGTCGTGGCCAATGTCACCGGCAACAACACCCCCGCAAAGGAAGGCCCGCGCCGGCCCGGCGATTGTGCCAAACTGGTCAGCGGCAGCACCCGCGCCCATCAGGTTCTGGGCTGGACGCCGACGCGGTCCACGATGGAACAGATGGTGCGCGATGCAATGCGCTGGCATGCGGGCAAGGGGTATTCTGCCTGAATGGGCGGGGTGGTTCTGGATATCACGCGCAGTATTTCGCGGGTGGCGCATTCCAGATTGACGGGCATTGACCGGGTCGAGCTGGCCTATATCGACCATTTCCTGCAATCGCGCGAACCGGTTGCCTTTCTGGCGCGGGTTTCGGGGCGGGTTTATGTGCTGGATCGTGCGGGCATGACAGAATTGCGCGCACGGATCAGGGATCACGGCCCGTGGGATCGCAGGCCTTTCTGGCGTCGCAGCCCGCTGGCAAAGGTTGTCGCTACCCTTGGGCGGCTGGCCGTGGGGGGGCGGGATTTCGGCGCCGTTCTGGCGGGGCTGGTGCCGGCGGGTTTTACCTATATCCACGTTGGCCACAGTAGTCTTCCGCAAGCGTTTCAACAGGATTTGCGACGGGTGGGGGTTGGCAGGGCGGTTGTCCTTGTCCACGACACCATTCCGCTGGATTTCCCGCAGTTTTGCAGGGAAGAAACCAGACAGAATTTCGCCCGACGCCTGCGGGATTATCTGGAATTTGCGGATATTTTGCTGTGCAATTCAACCGACACGGCGCGTTCCGTGCAGAAATGGACGGCGGAGTGGGGTCTGGCGCCGGTGCCGTGTCATGTCATCCCGCTGGGGGTCGATCCGCTGCCCTCCGCCCCGTGCGTGCCGGCGGGGCACCCGTATTTCATTACCCTTGGCACGATAGAGCCGCGCAAGAACCACCGTTTGTTGCTGGATATCTGGCAGGACTTCGACAAGACCCTGCCGGCAGCTAAAATCCCCCACCTTTATATTGTCGGCGCCCGTGGCTGGATGAACGAGGATGTGTTCAACACCCTCGACACCGCCCCCTTTATGGGCAGAACCGTTTTTGAAAAAGGCCGTCTGCCGGATCAGGAACTGGGGCCGCTGATACAGGGCGCGCGGGCGTTGTTGTTCCCCTCTTTTGCCGAGGGCTTCGGCTATCCGCTGGTAGAGGCCTTGCAACAGAACACACCGGTTATTTGTTCGGACCTGCCCAGTTTCCGCGAACTGGCGGGGGAGGCGCCAATCTATCTTGACCCTAGCGACAAACAGGGGTGGCAATCTGCGATTGTATCGGCAGCCCCCCGGACCGGCCCCCCTGTGAAAAATACAGAAAAATTTCCGGATTGGGGCACACATTTTCACATTCTCGCCACTATTTTGTCATAACGTTAACATGTAAGGGGTAAAGTACAGTCGTATTATGGGAAAATTTGCAGGCATTCAGGACTCTTTCTATCTGCGCCACCAGCGGCGGATCCGGCGTTTGCGTGCCTTGCGCAAACAGAAAGAGCTGACTCTGGTCAAGGACCGCACGGGGACAGTCGCGCCGGACGGTATTTACCTGTTTTGCGTCCTGCATAACGAAAAGCTGCGTCTGCCCTATTTTCTGGAATATTATAGGGCGCTGGGCGTCACCCATTTTTTCATGGTTGATAACCACTCCGACGACGGCACGGGGGCCTATCTGGCGGCACAACCGGATGTGTCGCTTTGGCATACAGAGGCCGGCTATAAACGGGCGCATTTCGGGATGGACTGGGTGAACAGCCTGTTGCGCCGCTATGCGCAGGGGCACTGGGCGCTTGTGGTCGATGTGGACGAATTTTTCGTTTACCCCTATTGCGATACGCGTCCGCTGCGCGCCCTGACCGATTGGCTGGATGCCTCTGCGATCCGCTCTTTCGGGGCGATGCTGCTGGATATGTATCCCGAGGGGCCGATAGATGACGGCCATTATGCGCCGGGCCAGAACCCGTTCGAGGTGCTGAACTATTTCGACAGCGGGAATTATTCGCAAAAGCCGAACCGGCGCTATGGAAACCTGTGGATTCAGGGCGGCCCCCGCCAGCGGGTCTTTTTTGCCGAGAACCCCGACCAGGCCCCCGCCCTGAACAAAATCCCGCTGGTGAAATGGCAACGGGGAAATGTTTTTGTCAGCTCTACCCATACATTGCTGCCGCGCGGCCTGAACAAAACATTCGAGGAATGGGGCGGTGAAAAAATTTGCGGCACCCTGTTGCACGCGAAATTCCTGCCGGACCTGAAATATAAAACCGCGCGCGAGATGACGCGAAAGCAGCATTACGCCGCCAGTCGGGAATACCGCGCCTACGGGCAGGCAAACGGGCCGGAAATCGTGATGAAACACGAATTTTCCACCCGCTACGAAGGCTGGCGCCAGCTGGAAGAACTGGGGCTGATGTCCCTGGGGGGGTGGGCATGACCCTTGCCGTTGCCATCCTTGCCGACCAGCGCCACAAACGTGTGGCGGAGCTTGCCACATTTCTGGCGG
>JALWQC010000225.1 GCA_027080755.1 Paracoccaceae bacterium | reverse complement strand
TGCCACAAGGGTCAGACGGTGCACACCTCCCCGATCCGGTGTCTTGCAAAACACCGGATCGGCGGGATTATAGCAAAGGCAAGATACATAAGGGGCAGGACCTATTAATTTCACGCTCACAGTCAGGCGGATTTGTTTTCTGAACAGGCACAAGGCCGCAGGAATAGCGGCGCTATTTCAAGGCCCTGCAACGCATTCAGAGGGCAAGTCCGCCTGACCCGAAGGGCGGTGCAGGCGCTGTGAGTGCGAAATTAACAGGTCCTGACCCTAGGCCACCGTCGTGCCGAACAGGGATCCGACGGCCGCCGTGGCGCCCATGGCGACCGCGCCCCAGAACATCACGCGCAGCATCGCCTTCCATACAGGGGCGCCGCCGGTTTTGGCCGAAAGCGCGCCCAGCAATCCCAGCGCCAGAACCGAGGCCACCGTGGTGTTGACCGCGATCATCGGCTGACTGGACACCAGAACCGCCGCCATCGGCAGGGACGCCCCGACCGTAAAGGACGCGGCCGAGGACAGTGCCGCCTGAATCGGACGCGACTGTGCCGCCGGTGTTATGCCCAGCTCGTCGCGGGCATGGGCGGCCAGCGCGTCCTTGGCCATCAGTTCATCGGCCACCTGACGCGCCAGTTGCGGATCGAGCCCGCGTTTGACGTAGATATCGGCCAGCTCCTGATGCTCGAATTCCGGCTGCGTGCGCAGCTCTTCGCGTTCGCGGGCCAGATCGGCGGCCTCGCTGTCGGCTTGCGAACTGACAGAGACATACTCCCCCGCCGCCATCGACATCGCCCCCGCCACCAGACCGGCGGTGCCGGCCAGCAGCACCTCGGACGGGGCGACGCCGGCGCTGGCGACACCGGCGATCAGGCTGGCGGTGGACACAATCCCGTCATTGGCCCCCAGAACCGCCGCCCGCAGCCAGCCGATGCGGTTGATATAATGGCTTTCGGGCGGGGGGGACGTAACGGAATTGGTCATGGCAATCCTTCGGGTGGGGTTAGGCCTCTACGCCCAGCATTCCGGCGGTCATCTTGCGGGCCACCGGCGCCATCAGGAAAATCGCCGGCACGCCGATGATATAGGCGATCAGAAAGGCGTGCAACCAGTGACTGAAAAACCCGGCGCCGGTGCCGAGGTTCACGGCGGTAATAATCAGCGTCATGACCGAAATCATCAGCGCCCCCATCACAAAAGAGAACACAAGGTGGAATTTTACATGCGGTTTCATTTTCTTTCCTTCTCGTCATATGGGCCGGCGCGAAAGCGCACGGCGGGTTATTTCAAATCGCGGGTCTCGCAGGCCGCGTTCCCGCTTTCGATCTGCAGGGTCGTATGTTCGATATCGAACAGATCATGCAGACGGTTGGCGATTTGCTGGCGCAGGGTATCGGCGGCGCTCAGCATCTGGTCGGGGGTGGTGACGTGGGCCTCCAGATGGATGTCGCCCTCGGCCACTTGCCACAGGTGCAGATGGTGCGTGCCGCTGACCCCGGGCGTATCCTGTATCGCGGCGCGGACCTCGGCCGTGGACAGGGAATCGGGGGCGGCCAACATGATCGTTTCCAGCGCCTTCCACAGGATTTTCAGCGATTCCCACAGCACATAAAGCCCGATCAGAAAGGTCAGCAGCGGATCGATCCAGGTTATGTTCCACAGGATAATCGCCACTGCCCCGACAATCACGCCAAGGCTGGAAACCGCATCCGACAGCAGGTGCAAATAGGCCGCCCGCAGGTTCAGGTTCCGGTCCGAGCCACGCCGCAGCAGCAGCGTTCCCGCCACATTGGCCAGCAGCCCGATCACCGCGACCGAGACCATAATCCCCCCCGAAACCGGTTCGGGAGTTTGCAGGCGCTGCCAGGCCTCGGCGAACAGATACAGGCTGATCGCAACCAGCGTGCCGGCGTTGATAACAGCGGCCACAATCTCGGCCCGTTTATAGCCAAAGGTATAACGGTCCGAGCGCGGCACCCCGTTCAGCCGCATCGCGACCCAGGCGATGATAACCGCCACCCCGTCGCTGAAATTATGCAGCGCATCCGAGATCAGCGACAGCGAGCCGGACAACACCCCGCCGACCACCTCGGCCAGCGTGATCAGCAGGTTCAGCCCGACCACCAGCGCCAGCCGCGCCCCGCTTTCCGGCACCTCGTGTGCATGATCATGCGCCATGACCCGCCCCCTTGGCGGCCGCATCCAGCCAGTCGCGCACTTGCGCCGTGGTCGGTGTCTTGCCCACCATTTTCATTTCCCCGTCCACCCGTATACCCGGGGTGGACATGATGCCGGCCCCCATGATGGCGGCGATGTCCTCGACCTTGACCAGCTCCACGGGGGCGCCGGTCTCGGTGATCAGGCGGTCGATCAGCGCGTAGGAGGCCTTGCACTTGGCGCATCCCGTGCCGAAAATCTCTATCTTCATGGCCGCCCCCTAGAAAATGATGTTGAACAGGAAGCCGACCATCAGGATCCCCGTGCCGACCACGCCCACGAACACCGCGATCAGTTTCAGCGTCAGCACTTTGCGCAGGATCAGCATTTCGGGCAGGGACAGGGCGATCACGCTCATCATAAAGGCCAGAACGGTGCCCAGCTCGGCACCTTTGCCGATCAGGGCCTCGACGATCGGGATCACGCCGGCGGCGTTGGTATACATCGGGATCCCCATGATCACCGCAACCGGAACCGACCACCAGTGACCCGAGCCCATGATGGACACCATCGTATCCTCGGGGACATAGCCGTGAATGATCGCGCCCAGCGTGATACCGACGATGATCCAGATCCAGACCTTGCCGACGATTTCCTTGACCGATTCAATACCCTGTTCGTAGCGGTCTACCATCGTCAGGTTTTCCCGGGCAAGGCCGCATCCGCATTGCCAAGGTGGATGTCTTTCACCCAGTCCTGCAGCCAGCCTTCCAGATGGAAACGCCCGATCACCCAGCCGGCAACGATGGCAACACCCAGACCGAAGGCCAGATAGACCACGGCCACCTTCCAGCCGACCAGACCCCAGAGCAGCACCAGCGCCACCTCGTTCACCATCGGCGCGGCGATCAGGAAGCTGAAGGTCACACCCAGCGGCACGCCTGCGGACACAAAACCGATGAACAGCGGCACGGCCGAGCAGGAACAGAACGGCGTCACGATCCCCAGACTGGCGGCCATGACATTACCAACCCCCTCGCGTTTGCCCGACAGCAGGGCGCGGGTTTTTTCCGGGCTGAAAAAGCTGCGCACAACCCCCATGGCGAAAACGATCAGCGTCAGCAGCATGATCACCTTGGGCGTGTCGTAGAAAAAGAAGGCCAGCGCCTCGCCTGTGTGGCTGCTGCGATCCACCGGCAACAGGCCGGTCAGCCACTCGGAAAATCCGGGCAGTTGTTTGTAGACGGCAAACCAGACCACCACAAACGCCACCACCCCCAAATGCCAAGGCCACGCCGGCCGCCCGCCCGGGGCGGTTTCCTGGGTTTCGACAGTCATACCATGTTCCTTCCACTTTGATCCCGCGACTGCCCGTATCGGCCTTGTCGCATATGCTTGATAGTGTATATGCGATTTGACGTATATGAATGACAGTGGACAGATTGTCGCAGGTAGCGCGCCGTCAGCCCTTGCAGGCCATCACATGGCGCAAAAACCGGTCTACCCAGGGGTTCGCCTCTGTGTGGCGCATGTGGCAGAAGCCGGCCAGCAGGTTGTTAACCACGATCCCGTCGTGCGTGCCGGTGATCCCCGCCCCGCGCTGCACCTCGAAGGCATAGCGCGCGTCTTCGGGCAGGTTTTCAACGCGCGCATAGTGGAACTCGTGCGCCTTGAACGGGGTCTCGCCCACGTTCCACGGACAATCCGGCGCCCCCTTCAGGCGGGTATAGCCCCGCCCCTGCGGGCGCGCGCACATTACCGCATCGCCTGCAATCGCGCCGACCATCGGATAGGTTTCACCCTGCCATGCCAGTGTGCGGCACAGATACATCAAGCCCCCGCATTCCGCATAAACCGGCATCCCCGCCGCAATCGCCGCCCGTATTTCCCCGCGCAACGCCCCGTTCGCCGCCAGTGCCGCGGCCGAGGTTTCCGGAAAGCCGCCGCCGATAAACAGCCCGTCCACCTCCGGCAGCTTTGTATCCGTCAGCGCGTTGAAAAACACCGTCTCGGCACCGGCGGCCCGCATCCGCTCCAGATCGTCGGGGTAGTAGAACCCGAAGGCCGCATCACGGGGAATCCCGATCCGCAACCCCTGCGCATAGGGCGTAACCGCCGGCATCGGTTCGGCTTGCAAATCCGGCGCACGGGCGGCAATCGCCAGCAGCGCGTCCAGATCGACCGCCGCGCCAATCCGCTGGCCGAGGCGGGCAATCACCGCGTCCAGCGCGCCGGTTTCCCCGGGGGTGGTCAGGCCCAGATGCCGCTCGCCGATCTCCAGATCGGGATGTTTGGCCACGGCGCCCAGCACCGGCAAATCGGTGTATTCCGCCACGGCGGCGCGCAGCTTGGCCTCGTGTCGCGGACCGCCGACCTTGTTCAGGATCACACCGGCAATATCCACCCCGGGATCAAAGGCCTGATACCCCCGCAGCAGCGGCGCAATCCCGCGCGTTGTCCCCGAGGTATCCACCACCAGCACAACCGGCGCCCGCAGCAGTTTCGCCATCGCCGCATTACTGTCCGCCCCGTGCAGATCGACACCGTCGAACAGGCCCTTGTTGCTTTCGATCAGGGCCACGTCGCCCCGCGCCCGACCGGCGTAGAAGCGCAGGATCTCCGCCCGTTCCATCGTGTTGAAATCGAGGTTGTAACACCCCCGCCCGCTGGCCTGCGCCAGCCACATCGGGTCAATATAATCCGGCCCCTTCTTGAAGCCCTGCACCACCAGCCCGCGATCGCGCAAGGCCCGCGCCAGACCGGTTGAAACCACCGTCTTGCCCGATGACTTATGCGCCGCCGCGATCAGGAACCGCGGGATCATCGTGCCACCGGCAGGCTGTCCTTGTCGCGGTTGTCCCACATGGCCTGCGCCATTTCCTGCGCGGCCTCCGGCGTGTCGGCCCGCCCCAGCGCCTTTAGCGCAACCGCCAGCGTCCCGGTGACCGAGGCGACGGCATACGCCCCCTCTTCCGTCCCCTGCCACACGGCAATCAGGTGGTTCAGGTCCATGTTTTCATCCGCCGCGGCGTGGCCGTCCTCCAGCAAGGCGGGCCATGTCTCGGGCGCGATCTCGCCATTGGCGGCGGTCCAGACGACGGTCGGCTTGTTGGGGCGGCGCTCGATCTCTCCGCCCTCGCCACGGAAAACGGTGGTGACCGGCTGGCCCAGCAACAGCCCCGCGCCGGCGTGGATATCCATAAACCCGCGATGGAAAATCCCCTGCATCATCACCGGCGCATTGAACGGGTTCAGCATCCGCGCAAAGCTGTGCACCGGGGAACGCAGGCCGAAAAGCGGGCGCATCTCTATCAGCTCGCGCAGTTTGGGGGACATGACCTCCAACGGGATATAGGCGAAATTGGCGGCCTCCAGATCCCGCGCGGCATCCTCGAAACTGCGGGCAACCGGAAAGCCCAGTTTCTGCAGGGTCTCGCGCGTATACATCCGCCCCGGCGTATGCCCGCCCGTGCCGTGCATCAGCACCCGCACCCCGTTTTGCGACAGCAGCAGCACCGACAGGATAAACCACGGCAACTGCCGCCGCTTGCCCGCATAGGACGACCAGTCCAGATCCACCTGCGGCAGGGATTGCAGCCCCTCGAAGGTCGCCCGCGCGCCTTCGGTAAAGCCTGCGATTTCCTCGGGAGTTTCTTCCTTCAGCCGCAACAGCATCAGGAAAGCGCCGATCTGTTCGGGCAGGGCCTGCCCGCTCAGGATCATCTCCATCGCCTCGCGGGATTCTTCCTGTGTGAAAGACCGGGTCTTGGTTTTCCCCCGCGCGAGAATTGCGATGAATTTCGCGAAGGGGTGAAGTTTTTGTTCCATTACAACCTGCTGTTAATCCTGAAGCATCTTCGGATCGACATTGGCATCGGAAAGGTTGGTTGGCAAGATGCGCAGGATCTTCATCCCCATCGCCGTGATCAGCAGGGCCAGCGCGACCCCCCCGAACCCGAGGATAAACTCCATCAGCGTCGGGGTGTATTCGTTGATCACCCCGTCCGAGAAGCTGCTGGAAACATCATAGCCCGGGAAAATCACCAGCGGATAGGCCTGCCCGCCGACCACGATCACATACAGCTGCGCCAGCCCGCCCAGAACGACCAGCAGCGCCGCCAGAATGACCAGATTGCGCTTTGTGTCCAGTTGCGGATGGAACAGCAGGAACAGCGGCACGATCCCGCCAAGGAAAACCTGCCCGCCCCAGAACAGCCAGGTGTAGATACCGCCCTCCAGCAGGATAAAGCGTTCGACGCCGGAATGTTCCGCCGCAT
>JALWQC010000224.1 GCA_027080755.1 Paracoccaceae bacterium | reverse complement strand
GGACAGAACGCCAACCTTCAGGCGCGCACGCACCGGAACCCGGTCCACCCCCACCGTGGCCAGCAAGCCGATGTCCTGCGGTTGCAGAACCCGCCCCCGTGGCAGAACCGTCTGTCCGGCCTGCACGTCCTCGCCCATGGGGCGGACGTTGGAGCCGGGCTTCAGCCCCGCCTCGAAACGGATTTTATCCCCGTCAACGGCCACGTCTTCCTGCATGATGACCGTATCGACCCCCTCGGGAATTTTCGCGCCGGTCAGAACGCGGATCGCATGGCCGGCAGGAACCGCTTGCAGGTATGGCTCGCCAGCGGCGGAACGGGCATCCAGAAGCGGCAGCTCCTGCGCCCCCTCGCCAAGGGAGGCAGCCGCAAAGCCATAGCCATCCATGGCGGAATTGCGATAGGGCGGGTTGGACCGTTTCGCCACAACATCCGCCGCCAGAATACGCCCCCCCGCCGACAGCAGGTCTATGGTTTCGGTATCAGCCACCTCGACAACACTTGCCCGCAGGTTTTCAAGGGCTTCGTCAACGGGTGTCCAGTTGGTTCCCGCCGGCAAGGCGAAACAGTCATTCGCCAGTTTCGGTGTTTTGGACAAGGTTAACCTCCTGCAGGATAAAATCCGCAATTTTTTCTATGTTGTTGATATCGAGAACCGGAATCGCCAGCCCCTCTACCGGAACACCGGCGGCAACGGCGCGGATCGTCGGATCGCCCAGGGCCAGCATGTCCTGCGTGCCATGCACATTGCGGGCCTCTATCTTGGGGTGGTCATCGCGTTTGTAGCCCTCGATCAACACCAGATCGACCGGCGCCAGCTTGTCCAGCAGGGCCGACAGGGGCGGTTCCGGCGTGCCACGGTTTTCGTGCATCAGGGCCCAGCGGTTGCGACTGACCAGAAGCACCTCGCCCGCGCCGGCAGAACGATGGCGGTGGCTGTCCTTGCCCTCGTGATCGATATCAAAGGTGTGGTGCGCATGCTTGATCGTGGAAACCGTAAACCCGCGGCCGGTAATTTCCGCCACCAGACGCTCAACCAGAGTCGTCTTGCCGGAATTTTTCCATCCGACAATGCCGTAAATATTCATTCGGAAATTTCCTGTAACAGTTCCTGCGCCAGAATCATGTCTTCGGGCGTGTTGATATTAAAAAACGGGTCGGGGCCTTCAAGGTTGAAAACCATCTCGGCACAGCCCACGGGTCTGGTCCATTGCACCACCTTGCGCACCCCGTCCTTCAGGGCCGCGCGCAGGTTTTCCCGCTCCGCCACCGACCAGAGCCCGAACGTCGGATGCCGTGCTACCCCGCGCTCCGCATCCGGCGTCATGGCCATCGCCAGCGGCGTTTGCGTGCCTTCGCGGGCCATTTGCAGGGCAATCACCAGATTTTTCGGGAAAAACGGCGTATCGGCCGCTGCGGTCACGATATACTCCGCCCCGCGCGCCGCCGCCCAGTCCATGCCCGCCAGCACACCGGCCAGAGGTCCGGCAAAACCGTCGATGGAATCGGCCACCACCGGCAGACCGAATGGCGCAAACCGCGCCGG
>JALWQC010000223.1 GCA_027080755.1 Paracoccaceae bacterium | reverse complement strand
GATTGTCGGTGTCCTGCAGGCCGCTGTTGGCCCCGCGTGCGCCAAACGGGCTGACCTGATGCGCGGCGTCGCCGGCAAACAGCACGCGGCCCTTGCGGAAGTCTTCCATCCGGCGGCACTGGAAGGTGTAGATGGAGGACCACTCCAGTTCGTATTCGATATCCGCCCCCAGCATGGCGCGCAGGCGTTTGTCGATGTTTTCGGGTTTCAGTTCCTCGTCGCGGTCAATATCCCAACCGATCTGGAAATCGATGCGCCAGACGTTGTCGGGCTGCTTGTGCAACAGCGCCGACTGGCCGCGGTTGAAGGGGGGGTCGAACCAGAACCAGCGTTCGGTGGGGAAGTCGGCCTGCATGATGACGTCGGCGATCAGGAAGTTGTCCTCGAACACCCGCCCGACGAAATCTAGGCCCAGCATTTTGCGCGTCGGGGAATTGGCACCGTCACAGGCGATCAGCCAGTCGGTCTCTATGTTATAAGGGCCTTCGGGGGTGTCGATTTCCAGGGTAACGTGGTCGGCGTGCTGGCCGATAGCGGCCAGCTTGTTGCCGCCGCGCAGTTCGACCGGTTTGCCCTGTGCCTGCAATTCGCGCAGGCGGTCGATCAGGTATTCCTCGAAATAATACTGTTGCAGATTGATGAAAGCGGGGCGTTTGTGCCCTTCCTCGGGCAGCAGATCAAAGGCATAGACCTGCCGGTCGTCGAAAAACACCTTGCCGGTATTCCAGACAACGCCCTTTTCCACCATAGGATCGCCGCAGCCAAGCCGGTCGAGGATTTCCAGCGGGCGTTTGGCAAAGCAAATGGCGCGCGAGCCGAAGCTGACCTTGTCATTGTCATCCAGCACCACAACCGGAATGTCCTGCATCGCCAGATCAATCGCGGCGCCAAGGCCGATGGGACCGGCCCCGACCACCACAACCGGATGGCGCACAGGCGTGGCGGCATCCTGATCGGGCGAGCGTTCATAGGGGTATAGCGGGGTTTCGAAGATTTTGGTCATGCCTAGCCCTGCAGTTTCGCCCACATGTCCAGATCGCGTTCGGCGGTCCAGATGCGGGGGGTGTCCATGCCCAAGGCCTCGTCATAGGCACGGGCGACGTTGAAGGGTAGGCAGTGTTCGTAGATCGCATAATCCGCAAATTTCGGGTCACACTCGGCGCGCACGGCGTCCCATGCCTCTTTCAGGGTGCCACCACGGGCGGCGACCATCGCGGCGGGGCGGTAGGTGCTTTCAACGAAATCCCGGGTGTTTTCGATGGCCTCGTTGACGATTTCCTCGCCCACCAGCGCATCGCCGCGCCCCGGAGCAATGGCACGCGGGCGGTAGGATTTGATAGCGTCCAGCGTATTGCCCCAGTCGGCAAAATGCCCGTCACCGCAGTAGCAGGCGGAGTGGTATTCAACGATATCGCCGGTGAACATCACCTGTTCGTCCGGCACCCATGCCACGATATCGCCGGCGGTATGGGCGCGGCCAAGGTGCATCAGATCCACGCGGCGTTTGCCCATATAGACGGTCATGCGGTCATTGAAGGTCAGGGT
>JALWQC010000222.1 GCA_027080755.1 Paracoccaceae bacterium | reverse complement strand
ATTTTTTCCGGGCGGGCCTTGCCGGGCTGCTCGTCGATTTCCACCACGGTTTCCCCGCGGCGGGTTTTGATGGTGACGGGGGTTACCTCGTCCGCAAAGGCACCGCTTTCGATGGCCTCTACCGCGTTTGCCAGCGATTTGAGGGCGTATTCGTCCTGATCTTCACGGGTGAACTGGTATTTTTCGGCGCAATCCTCGGCAAAACTGCCCATCAGGCGGCCTTTGTCATAGGCATCTTCCAGCCCGTCCAGGAACATGTGGTCGATCACCTCGCCGTGGCCGATCCGCGCGCCGCTGCGCATTTTGGGCAGCAGATAGGGGGCGTTGGTCATGCTTTCCATGCCGCCGGCCACCAGAACCGTGCCGTTGCCCGCCAGCAGCTGGTCATGCGCAACCATCACCGTTTTCATCCCCGAGCCGCACATCTTGTTCAGCGTTGTGGCCGGCACATCCTGCGGCAGCCCGGCGGCAAAGCCCGCCTGACGCGCGGGGGCCTGCCCCTGACCGGCGGGCAGAACGCAGCCCATCAGCAATTCGTCCACCTGATCGGGGGCAACATTGGCCCGTTCCAGCGCTGCCTTGATGGCCGCGCCGCCAAGGGCGGAAGCTGTTGCTTGCGAAAAGTCCCCCTGAAAGCCCCCCATGGGAGTGCGGGCGGCGCCAACGATAACGATGGGATCGGTCATGGTGTTCTCCTGTTAACTGAACGTTTGGTCAGTTTTAGCGCGATCCTGTTGCGGCGTCTAGCAAAACGTCGCGTTCCGGGGGCGGGGTGGCAATCCGGTGGATATAACCACTAAACCGGTTTAGTGGTTATATGAGAAAACGAATATTCAACCCATAACACATTGTTCTAAAACGGGTATTAGAAAACACCCTAACCAAAAACCACGGTTGAAATCCGGTTAATCCGCCTGCGCCCCGCGTTCGCGGTAGGGGGTGGTGGAAAAATGCAGGCGGTAGCATTTGGAAAAATGCGAGGGCGAGGTGAAGCCGCAGGCCAGGGCCACGTTGATCACCGACATTTCCGTTTGCAATAGCAGATTGCGCGCTTTTTGCAGCCGCAATTCGGTGTAATACCGCTTGGGCGACCGGTTCAGGTAGCGCCGGAACAGGCGTTCCAGCTGGCGGGTGGAAATCCCGACCTCGGCCGCCAGGGCCGAGGGGGAGATCGGCTCCTCCAGGTTATCCTCCATCATTTTGATGACGGAGGACAGCTTGGGATGGCGCACGCCAATGCGGGTGGGGATGGACAGGCGCTGTTCGTCCTTGTCGGTGCGCACGCTGGAATAGACCATCTGGTCCGCCACCGCATTCGCCAGATCCGTGCCGTGTTCATTGGCAATCATCCGCAGCATCATATCGGCCGAGGATGTCCCCCCCGCCGAGGTGAACCTATTGTTATCAATCACGAAAATCGCGTTGGAGATTTCGTTGTCGGGAAATTCCTCGATAAAGCTCTCGCGGTTTTCCCAGTGGATCGTCGCCTTGCGCCCCTGCAACAGCCCCGCCTTGGCCAGAAAATGCGAGCCGGTGCACAGCGCGCCGA
>JALWQC010000221.1 GCA_027080755.1 Paracoccaceae bacterium | reverse complement strand
GCTGGAGTGTGGCGGGCAGCGGCAGGCCCTGACCACGGACCATCTGCGTGCCTTTATGAACGACCCCTACCGCATGGCCCGTATTACCGCCATCCACGCCATGGGGGATATCTGGGCGATGGGGGGGCGGCCGCAGGCGGCGCTGGCCAGTATCATCCTGCCGCGTCTGGGCGCCCGTCTGCAGGGGGAGACCCTGCGCGAAATCATGGCCGGCGCCGGTGATGCCATCGGGGCGGCCGGTGCGGTCATTGCCGGCGGGCACACCAGTCAGGGCGCGGAGCTGACCATCGGTTTCACCCTGACCGGCCTGTGGGACGGCCCCGTGGTGCCGGCAACGGGGGCGCGGGCGGGGGATGTGCTGATCCTGACGAAACCCCTGGGCAGCGGCACGATTCTGGCGGCCGAGATGCGCATGCTGGCACAGGGCGGCGATGTGCAGGCGGCCTACCGGATGATGGAACACCCGCTGGACAGGGCCGCGGCGATCCTTGCCCCCCATGCCCGCGCCATGACCGATGTCACCGGTTTCGGGTTGGCGGGGCATCTGGGCACGATGCTGGGCGGGGCGTGCAGCGCGCAACTGGATCTGGCGGCGATCCCGCTGCTGGCCGGGGCGCAGGCGTTGGCCGAAAGCGGGGTGCGTTCCAGCATCTGGGCCGCCAACCGCGCCGCCGCGCCGCTGGACCGGCCCTTGCGCCGCGGTCGGGAAATCCTGCTGTGCGATCCCCAGACCGCCGGTGGCCTGCTGGCAGCGGTGCCGGCGGAAAAAGCGGCAGGGCTGTTGCAGGCCTTGCAGGACGCCGGCGAACCGGCCGCAATCATTGGCGAGGTCGGCACGGGTGCGGGGATCCGGTTCTAGGGTCGAATTTTTCGCGAAATCCCAAAATTCCCCTGTGTTTTCAGCGCAATATCCGCCAATCCCCCTGTCTACTAACATATGTTAGTAAACACCCCCCGCGCGCCGGAAAACCGCCTGCCCGCACGTCCCCTGTCTATCCGGTTTCTACGATGTCACTGCCACGCCGTTTTGCAACAGTCCGGCAATCCGCGCCGCCAGCGCATCCAGATCGGCCGGTTCCAGCCCGTTAACCGGCAGCGGGGTGATGTCCTTGCGCGTGGCGCGGGCCTTGGCGTAGCGGGTGTCGTAATGCTGCGCCATCAGCTCGCCCGCCAGCGTTTCCAGATCCCCCGCCGCGGCAAGCGCATGCCAGCGCGCGATCGTGTCGCGGGGCTGGTAATGGTGCAGCTTGCCCAGCGTGGCGTCCAGCCGCGCCCTGTCCGCGATTACATCGCTGTAGGCCCTGACCAGATAGCGCGCCCGCGCCGCCAGCGGGGCCTGTATTTCCAGCCGCGGCGCCGCCTTCATCGCGGCCCACAGGTTGGGCGGCACGATGCGCGCCCCTATGCGGGAGCTTTCGGCCTCCAACACCACGGGGCGGGCGGGATCCAGACGGGTGATTTCCTGCGCCAGCGCCCCTTCGAAGGCCTTTTGCGAGGGCTGCCCCCCCGCGCGTGCCCCGAACAGCGAGCCACGGTGGTTGGCCAGCCCCTCCAG
>JALWQC010000220.1 GCA_027080755.1 Paracoccaceae bacterium | reverse complement strand
CTGTGTTCCACCGGCAGATCATCGCCCGATACCAGCGCCAGATCCGCGGCCGGAAAGGCCGTCGCCGCCCCCTGTTGTGCCGCCTGCAGACGGGCCAGAACCTCTTGCCGGTTGGCGATGATATCGGCGCCGGCCTGCGCCATCTGCCCCTCCAGCGCGCCATACCACGCGGGATCGCGCACCTGATCCTTTAGCAAACGGTTGCGTTCGCGCATGGCCTTTTCGTAGGTCAGGGTCGCCTCGGCATGAGTCGGGTGGAAGCTAAGCACCATACGATCCAGAAACCGCCGCCGTTCCCCCGCGCCTTCCAGCCACAAACGGTCCATCACCGGCACCAGCCAGACGATGCGCGCCAGCCGGCCCAGTGCCAGTTGCGGCGCCGGCTTGTCGTCGATGGACACCTGCCGCGGGCCGCCCTCTACCCAGGTGGCCAGCTCGTGTATTTCCGACAGGCTTTCCAGCGTCGCCGTGATTTTCCAGCCCAGCCGCTCGGGCGTTCGGGCCATTTCGTCAACCTGCGCGCGCCGCAACCCCCGCCCCGGGGACAGCATGGAAACCGCCTCCAGTATGTTCGTCTTGCCGGCCCCGTTCGCCCCGTAAATAGCAACAGGCCGCCCGTCTGTTTCCAGTCGCGCGGCCTTGTGGGATCGAAAATGCGAGAGCCTCAGCTCGCGGAGCGCAAGGGTCATACCCGCATCGGCATCACGACATATACGGCCGAGTCGTCGTTACCTTCGCGCATCAACGTCGGATCGCCCGAGGAATTGAACAGGAACACGGCATTTTCCCGTTCCACCTGTTGCGCGATTTCCAGCAGATATTTGGCGTTGAACCCGATTTCCAGCGGCTCGTCGCCGTAGGCCACGGCCAGTTCTTCCTCGGCCGCGCCGGCATCGGGGGCGTTGACGGACAGAACCAGGCGGTCCTCGTCCAGCGCCAGCTTCACCGCGCGCGAGCGTTCCGAGGACACCGTGGCCACACGATCGACCGCCTTGGCAAATTCGCTGGCGTCCACCTCCAGCCGTTTCGTGTTGCCCTGCGGAATGACACGGGTGTAATCGGGGAAGGATCCGTCGATCACCTTGGAGGTCAGCGTCACCTCGGGCGTAGCAAAACGGATCTTGGTTTCCGAGACAGACACCGCAATCACCGCATCGTCGTCATTCAACAGCTTGCCAACCTCGTTCACGGTCTTGCGCGGCACGATCACGCCGGGAATGTCGGCGGCCCCTTCGGGCAGCGGCGCGTCGATGCGGGCCAGACGGTGGCCGTCGGTGGCCACGGCGCGCAGCACCTTGCCGTTGGCGCCATCGGCCGCATGCAGGTAGATCCCGTTCAGATAATAGCGCGTTTCCTCGGTAGAAATCGCGAATTTCGCCTTGTCGAACAGACGACGCAGAACCGGGGCCGGCACGGCAAAATTGCTGTCGTATTCGGCGTTGGCCATGACAGGGAAATCCTCCCGCGGGAGGGTCGCAAGGCTGAAATGCGAGCGCCCGGCCCGGATTTCCAGCCGCCCCGTGGTGCCGTCATCCGACAGTTCCACCATCGCCCCGTCGGGCAGC
>JALWQC010000219.1 GCA_027080755.1 Paracoccaceae bacterium | reverse complement strand
GATCGGGGCGCGCGAACCGCTTGACCTGTCCACCCTGCTGCCGCCCGAAGCCCGCAAGGCCACGCTGGCCGAGGCTCAAACCGGCAGGCGGCGGGTATATTTTGGCGCTTGGCATGACACCCCGATTTACTGGCGCGACCACCTCCCCGACGGGGCCGAAATCACCGGTCCGGCAATCATCGAACAACTGGACACCACCATTCTGCTGGAACCGAATGACGTGGCGCGCATGGACGCGCAAGGCAATCTGATTATCACTGTGGAGCCGCTGACATGAGCCTTGATCCCATCACCATGAGCGTCATTCAGGCGGGCCTGCAACAGGTCTGCGATGAAATGGACCTGAGCTTTTCCCGCGCCGCGTTTTCCCCCGTGATCGCCGAGGCCAACGACCGCTCCGACGGGATTTATGCGGCGGATGACGGGTCATTAATTGCCCAGGGTGCCGGCGGATTGCCGGTGTTTGTCGGCACCATGCAGTATTCCACCCGCACCCTGATCGAGATGATCGCCGCAGGCACCGTGGCCGCGCCGCAACCCGATGACATCTATATCGTCAACGATCCCTATCTGGGCGGCACCCACCTGATGGATGTGCGCTTTGCACGGCCCTTTTACCGCAACGGGCGGATTTTCTGCTGGCTGTCCAACACCGGCCACTGGCCCGATACCGGCGGTTCTGTGCCCGGCGGGTTTTCCGCGTCCGCCACCGCCGTGGAACAGGAAGGCCTGCGCCTGCCCCCCGTGCGCCTGTTCAAACAGGGCGAGTTGGACCGCGAGATTTACGCGATCATCTGCTCCAACATCCGCGTGGCCGATCAGCGCATTGGCGATGTCAAGGCCCAGGCTGCAGCCCTGATGGTCGGTGAAAACCGCCTGAACGCCCTGCTGGATCGCTACGGCGATGACACGGTCAGCGAGGCCATCAGCGAATTGCGCCACCGCGCCGCGCAGCAGATGCGCCGTTCCATCGCGGAAATACCGGCAGGGACCTACAAGGCCTCCGCCTGGATCGACAGCGACGGGGTGATGAATGAACCGCTGGAAATCGCGCTCAGCGTCACCCGCAAAGGCGACGGGCTGCTGTTTGATTTCACCGGTTCCAGCGCCCCCTGCCTCGGCCCGATGAATTCGGTGCGCGCCACCACGCTCAGTTCGGTCTATCTGGCCATGCGCCATATTTTCCCCGATGTACCGATCAGCGCCGGTGCCTTTGACCCGCTGGAAATCACCGGCATAGAGGGCACCTTTCTGGATGCGGTCTATCCCCGCCCCGTTTCGGGCTGCGCGGCCGAAGTCTCCCAACGCATCGCCGAGGCGGTTTTTGCCGCACTGGTTCCGGCCCTGCCGGAGCGGATCACCGCCGCACCGGCGGGCACATCGGGCAACTTTGCCCTTGGCGGCCATGATCCGGCGCGCGGGCGCGATTTTGTCATGTATCAACTGTCCGGCGGTGGCTATGGCGGCAATGCGGATCACGACGGGCTGACAAACGGCTGTTCCACCATCGGAATTTCCAAGGCCCCGCCAGTGGAAATCATGGAACAGGCCTTTCCGGTGCTGTATCACCGC
>JALWQC010000218.1 GCA_027080755.1 Paracoccaceae bacterium | reverse complement strand
GGGCGACAACCTGAAGTTCACCGTTGAACTGATCGCCCCGATCGCCATGGAAGAAGGCCTGCGCTTCGCCATCCGCGAAGGCGGCCGCACCGTCGGCTCCGGCGTTGTGTCGAAGATCATCGAGTAAACCGGTGACATCGAATAAAGGGGCCGCCTTTCGGGGCGGCCTTTTTTGTGCCTTTTCGCCTTTGACTGTCTGCAAGCGGCGTATAAGGTGGCACGCATGGATAAACGTATTTTGCATGCCTTTCTGCTTGGCGGCCCCGGGGCGGGGCAACCGGTGGCGCCCGCGCAACTGGCGGACAAGCTGGCCGGCGAGGCGCCTGTCTGGGTGCATCTTGACCGCACGCAAGACGGTGTTCTGGACTGGCTGAAAAGCACCTTGCCCGATGTAGACCCCTCCGTCCCCGAGGCCCTGATGCAGCCGGAAAGCCGCCCGGGGCTGCATGTCTTTGGCGACGGTATTCTGGTCATGCTGCGCGCGCTCAACAATACCCCCGGACAGGATTGCGAGGATATGGTCAGCCTGCGTCTGTGGATCGACAAGCACCGCATTATCAGCCTGCAGGAAGAAAAGGTCCGGGAAATCTCGGAAATCGTGGATCTGTGCAAACAGGGGCATCCCCCCGGCACCACCGGCAGCTTTCTGGGGCTGCTGATAGAGCGTCTGAACTTCCACATCGAAAAATTCCTGCGCCAGCTGGATGCAACGACGGACAGGGTAGAAGAAAAAGTAATAGAACAGCCCGACAGCACCTCGCGCAACACCATCGTAAAAACCCGCCTGAAGGTCATCACCTTCCGCCGTTTCGTCGCTGCCCAGCGTCAGGCGCTGACCGCAATTGACGGGCAGCTACCCGCATGGCTGACCCGCAGGGACCGCCACCGGATCAAGGCCGGCGGGATTGCCCTGGTGCGCACGGTAGAAGAACTGGACGAGATCCGCGAGCGCCTGCATGTCATCGCGCAAGAACTAAGCGATGTCCTGTCCGAACGGCTGAACAGCCACATGTATCTGCTGTCCGTCGTCGCCGCAATTTTCCTGCCCCTGTCCTTTTTGACGGGCCTGTTCGGCGTAAATCTGGCCGGCATTCCGGGGGCCGCCTGGGAACCGGCCTTTGCCGTGTTCTGCGTGATCAGCGTGATCCTCGGGCTATTGCTGGCTCTGGTCTTCCGGATCATGAAGTGGATGTAGATCGTCCATCGCTCCGCTGACCATCAGGTCGATCATGGCGATCATTTCCTTGGCCTGTCGGGGCGATGTTATCCCGCCGATCCCGACTCTTTTCCCCATGCGCCACCACACCCCAGGCGCCCAGTGGCGCGGGCCCGGGGTTTTCAGGCGGATCAGAAAACCGTTGGCCGGCTTGAAGGCAAAAAAACCCTTGTCGGTGCTTTCGATATCCTTGATCGCGCAGATATCCACGCCCGAGGTGGTTGCCAGCCTCTCGCGGGTCAGAAGAATGGAATCCTCGGTCGCCCGATACAGGCGCAGCGCCGACCACAAGGCCAGAACGGCAAAGACCAGCAGGCCCAGAAAATCCACCTTCCCCGCCGGCGGCTCTGCCATCAGA
>JALWQC010000217.1 GCA_027080755.1 Paracoccaceae bacterium | reverse complement strand
TTTCATCAAGAAACTGCCCGGGATTACCGAAAACGCCATTATCCCTTGCGAGGGGCCGGCCTCGGGGCAGTTGATCCATGACCGTATCAACGAAATGGACGGCGGCACCATTGCCATCGGTTTCGGCACCAACCCGAAAGAGCCCAAGGCCGTGCGCGGCGGTCCGATGTTCGAATTCCTGTTCGGGATCGACACCCTTTTGCGGCGGCAGGGACGGCGGGACAAGTTCAATCTGGTATTCTTCAACGGCTCGCCCAAACCGGGAAACCGGCTGGGGGAAAAGGCGGTTGTCGGCCTGTTGAAACAGATGGCCAAGCGCAACATTCCCACCCATCTCGGGGCAAAGCCGATCCGTATCGAGCCCGACAAGGTTGTTACCGAACGCGAGGAAATCCCCGCCGATCTGGTCCTGATGATGCCGGGGATGACCGGCCCGCTGTGGCTGGACAACACCGATTTGCCGCGCTCCGAAGGGGGGTTCATCCAGGCGGACAGCAAGTGCCGCGTGCAGGGGCTGAAGGGGACCTATGTGGTTGGCGATACGGGTTCCTATCCCGGGCCGGAGTGGCTGGCCAAGCAGGCGCATCAGGCCGACTTGCAGGCCGAGGCGGCGGTGAAAAACATCATCGACGAAATCAACGGTCGCGAGCCGTCCCATGATTTCAAGGCGGAACTGATCTGTATCGTCGATACGCTCGATTCCGGTATTCTGGTGTTCCGCAATGACAAGCGCACCATCTTCCTGCCGCCGATGAAGATTTTCCACTGGGCGAAACGGCTGTTTGAACGCCACTACCTGAAAGAATACCGCCGCTAACCCCGCGACCAGCTTTTTTCCAGGCGCCGGATTGCAGCGATGCGGTCCGGCGTTTTCGGATGGCTCATCAGCCAGGCGGTCTGGCCGCCGGTTTTGCCTGCCAGATAGTCCAGTTTTTCAAACAGTGCGATTTGCGGGGCGACGCCGATGCCGGCCTTGGTCAGCAGGGCGGCGGCGTAGGCGTCGGCCTCGTATTCATCCTGTCGCGACAGTTTTGCCCCCAGCAGGGACAGCAGGAAATTGACCAGATAGATCCCGCCAAAGGGCAGGATGCGCCCGATAATTCCCATCAGCAGGATCCGCATGGCGTTCTGCGCGCCGAAATCGATCATCCGCCGTTTTGAATGCCCCAGCGCCACATGCCCCAGTTCATGGGCGATGACGCTGGCCAGTTCCTCGGCCGTGACAATGCCGTCGGCGTATTTGCGCATGAAACCGCGGGTGATGAAAATCCGCCCGTCCGGCGCCGCCAGCCCGTTGATCGGGTCTACCTCGTAGATATTGACCTTGATACGCGGCACCCCCAGTTGGCGGGCCATTTTACCGGTCAGGCGCATCAGGTCCGGGTCGCGCAGGATTGTGGATTGCGCATCCAGCGTCTTGCCGGTTTTCCACGCCGAAACCCGATACATCACAAAGGCGACAAGAACGGCAACCAGCAAGGGGGCAAAACGGATCATGGGGGATATATGGCGATGTTTCCTGTCAGGTGCAAGGCAGGTTCAACACGCCGCCAACGGCCTGCTACGCCCTGCGCCGGCCCCGCCATTTGATAAACAGATAGACCGACAGGCCCAATGCCAGGGCGGCGGTGGTCAGGGTCCAGCCGATCTTGCCGGTCAGGGCGGTGATGTCGTCCAGATTGTCGCCAAAGACATAGCCGACGCTGGCATAGATCAGCACCCAGATCATTTCGCCGGTGATGCTCCAGAATGTAAAGCGGATCCAGCGCATGTCGCTGGCGCCATAGAGGAAATTGCTGGTCGGGCCCAGCGGGGACAGCAGCCAGCGGGTGAAGAACACGCCCGGGCCGCCGTATTTCAGCATAAGGCGCTTGATCCGGTCGATCTTTTTGGCGCGGGCGGGGTTGCGCCGCAGGCGGGCTTCTACCGCGTGGCCGCCCCAATGGCCGATCCAGTAGCCGATCTGGTCCCCCGTCACCGCCCCTGCCAGCGCCGTTGGCAGCACCAGCCACGGGGACATGTTGCCGATGGCCATATAGCTGCCGACCACCAGCAACGCAGGGGTAGAGGGCGAGGGCAGCCCCATGCAGCTGCCCATCACCGCGATGAACAGCGTGACCAGCCCGTAGCTGTCCATCAGATACATGAAGGTTTCGGTCATGCGTCGGCTCCGGCGCGGATTTTATGCAGGGTTTTATACAGGCGGTATCCCAGCAGGGCGGTGATAATTGCGCCCAGTATGGCCCAGCTGGCGTTGCCCAGCAGGGCGGCGAGGGCCTCTATGTTGCCGCCGAACAGATAGCCGAGCCCCAGATAGAGGCTGACCCAGACCACTTCCCCTGCCAGATCCCACAGGCTGAAGCGCAGCCAGCGCATATCGCTGGCGCCTGTCAGAATGTTGATTATCGGGCCGACGGGGGACAGCAGCCAGCGTGACAGGAATATGCTTAGCCCGCCCCAGCGGCGGATCAGGGCCTTGGAGCGGGCGATCTGCGCCGCGCGCGAGGGTTTCTTCGCCAGCGTTTCCTCGGCCGCGTTGCCGGCGAACAGCCCGATATGATAACCGATCTGGTCCCCCGCCACGGCCGCCGCCAGCGCCACGCCAAAGGCGGCCCACAGGCTGACATCGCCGCTGGCCACGAATACGCCAAAGGCCATGGTGGTCAGCGTGCTGGGCAGGGGCAGGCCGATGGCGGCCAGCACACCGACGCCCAGCAGCAGCCACAAGCCGTAGCTTGGCACAAGGGCGAGGATGGCCTCGTTCATTTGTCTGCCCGTCGGGCCTGTATCGCGGCCAGAATATCCTGTTCCACCTCGGCCACCGGCCGGTGCTGTTTTGCGGCAATCTCCGCGATCGAACTGTGGCGGTTGATCCCGTCAAGCCCGCCGGTCACGGGTTTCAGGACCGCAGGGTCCACATCGTAGGACCGCGCGACATAGCCGAGGGGCATCCAGCCCTCCAGCGTCATGTCGCGGTGGTGGGCGAAATAGACGGTCAGCACCACAAGACGCACGCACAGCATCAGCGTCACCAGCGCCGCCAGCACAAAACCCAGCAGCAACAGTTTATGGTCGCGCCACAGCGCCCGCAGGGTGGTCATCGGCCCAGCTCCTTCATGGCGGATTCTATGCCCTTGAGGGTCATGGGGAACATGCGTTCGGGGAAAATCTCGCGGATCATGGCGATGCTCTGGGTGTAGGGCCAGTGGTTTTCCGGGGTCGGGTTGATCCAGATATGGTCGGGCCATTGGGCGGCGGCGCGGCGCAGCCAGATTTCGCCGGCCTCTTCGTTGTAATGTTCGTTCGCCCCGCCGCGATAGGCGATTTCATAGGGCGACATGGCCGCGTCCCCGACGAAGATACATTTATAGTCGGAGCCATAGGTATGCAGGATGTCCCATGTGGGGATGACCTCGCTCCAACGCCGGGCGTTGTCTTTCCAGACGCCTTCATAGAGGCAGTTGTGGAAATAGAAATGTTCCAGATGCTTGAATTCGGACTTCGCGGCCGAGAATAGTTCCTCCACCATTTCGATGTGATCGTCCATCGAGCCGCCGACATCCAGAAACAGCAGCACCTTGACGTTGTTGCGTTTTTCCGGCCGGGTCTTGATGTCGATATAGCCGCTTTCCGCCGTGGCGCGGATGGTGCCGTCCAGATCCAGTTCGTCGTCGGCCCCCTCGCGCGCCCAGCGGCGCAGACGTTTGAGCGCCACCTTGATGTTGCGCGTGCCCAGTTCCACGGAATCGTCCAGATTGCGGAACTCGCGCCGGTCCCAGACCTTGACCGCGCGGCGGTGGCGGCTCTCAAGCTGGCCGATGCGGATGCCCTCGGGGTTGTAGCCATAGGCGCCGAACGGCGAAGTCCCCGCCGTGCCGATCCACTTGGAACCGCCCTGATGGCGCTTTTCCTGTTCCGCCAGCCGCTTTTTCAGCGTTTCCATCAGCGCATCAAACCCGCCCAGCGATTCCACCTGCGCCATTTCTTCCGCCGTCAGGGTCTTTTCCGCCAGCTTGCGTATCCAGTCCTCGGGCACATCGACGGCGTTCAGGATGTCGTCCACGGTCATGGTTTCCAGCCCGCTGAAGGTGGCGGAAAAGGCCTGGTCGAACTTGTCCAGATTGCGTTCGTCCTTCACCATGATCGCGCGGGCCAGATAGTAGAACCCCTCGACATCATACAGCACCAGCGAGGCGTCCATTGCCTCCAGAAAGGCGAGGTACTCGCGCAGGCTGACCGGCACATGGGCCGCTCGCAGGTTGGTGAAGAACTGCAGAAACATCAGACGAGTCCGGCTTGCACCAGAAACAGCCCCGCCATAAATCCGGCCAGCCCGAAGGCGATCCCGAAGCCGACGGCGTATTGCAGTTTGTCGGCGGTGTTGCCGCCGCGTCTGGTGGCTGCGATCCAGCCGTATATAGCCCCGAGTATGGCCAGAATAAGTGCAAGCATTTCGTTTCCCCTGTTTGTGTTTTGCCCAGATATAATAGGCTTTATTACAAATGCACAGTGGCAGGGGGCAATCGGGGCGAATAATTCGCCCCTTCGGGTCAGGGGCGCTGGTATTTGATGAAAGGGGTCACCTGTCCGACACGGTCATACAGGCGCCGGCCGGCTTCGTTGAAGTCCTGTGTCAGCCAGTAAACCGCCGGCGTGCCGTTTGCGTCCGCGGCTTTATACACCGCCTCTATCAGCGCGCGCCCGATGCTTTGGCCGCGCACGGAAGGGTCGGTGTAAAGGTCCTGCAGGTAGCAGACGTTTTCGATTTTCCAGCCGTGACGGTGGAACAGGTAATGCACCAGTCCGACAAGCCGGCCATCCTTTTCGGCCACCAGGGCGTGGAATTCGTGGTCATCGCCCGACAGCATCCGGGCGAAGGTGGATTGGTAAACCGCCTCGGGGACCGCGGTTTCATAATAGTCCAGATACCCCTTCCACAACCCGCGCCACTGCGTTTCGTCAGCGGGGGCAAGCGGGCGGATTGTAACGCTCACCTGCGGGCCTTGGCGGCAAAGGCCAGACGTTCGAACAGATGTACGTCCTGCTCGTTTTTCAACAATGCGCCGTGCATTTTCGGCAGGGCGTTTGCGGGGGCGGTGCGCAGGGCGTCGGCGTCCAGATCCTCGGCCAGAAGCAGCTTCAGCCAGTCCAGCACCTCGGAGGTGGAGGGCTTTTTCTTCAGCCCCGGCGTTTCGCGGATTTGGTAGAATTGGGTCAGGGCCTCGTGCAGAAGGTCCTGTTTTATGTTCGGGAAATGCACATCCACGATCCGCGCCATTGTCTCGGCCTCGGGAAAACGGATGTAGTGGCCGCAACAGCGGCGCAGGAACGCGTCGGGCAGTTCCTTTTCGTTGTTGGAGGTAATGATAACGATCGGGCGCTGCGCGGCGCGGATGGTTTCGCCGGTCTCGTAGACGTGGAATTCCATCTTGTCCAGCTCCTGCAACAGGTCGTTGGGGAACTCGATATCCGCCTTGTCGATCTCGTCGATCAGCAGCACGACCCGTTCATCGGCGGTAAACGCCTGCCACAGCTTGCCCTGCCTGATATAGTTCTTCACGTCGTTGACCTTCGGGTCGCCCAGCTGCGAATCGCGCAGGCGCGAAACCGCGTCGTATTCATACAGGCCCTGTTGCGCCTTGGTCGTGGATTTGATGTTCCATTCCAGCATCGGCACGCCCAAAGCACCAGCAATCTGGCGCGCCAGCTCGGTCTTGCCGGTGCCCGGCTCGCCCTTCACCAGAAGCGGGCGTTCCAGCGTTATGGCAGCGTTTACAGCCACTTTCAGATCGTCGGTGGCTACATAGTCGTCGGTTCCGGTAAAGCGCATGAAATCCTGCCCGTTTGGTGATTCAGTTGCGCGTGAAAGTAAACAACCGTTCAATTTCCTGCAAGGCCTGCGAGGTTGGGCGTGACAATCCTTTCAAATTTGTATATCGGAGGCGCATATCGCGACTTATCGAATGGGAGCACTTTGATGAAAGCGGAAGTTATTCTGGATGCGGATTACCATCCGGCCGAGGACGAGCCCTTTATGAACGACCGCCAGCGGGAATATTTCCGCCAGAAGCTGTTGGCATGGAAGGCCGAAATTCTGGACGAATCCCGCAACACGATCGAACACATGCAGGAAGGCACGCGCAACATCCCCGATGTGGCGGACCGGGCCTCGGAAGAAACCGACCGCGCGCTGGAACTGCGCACCCGCGACCGCGAGCGCAAGCTGGTCGGCAAGATCGACGCGGCCCTGCGCCGGATCGAGGACGGCTCTTTCGGCTATTGCGAGGAAACCGGCGAGCCGATCTCGCTGAAACGGCTGGATGCCCGCCCGATCGCGACCTACAGTCTGGAGGCGCAGGAGCGCCACGAGCGCAAGGAAAAGGTCCACCGCGACCGTTAGGGCGTAGACCCATAAACCCCGCGTCGCCAGTTTGGCAGATTTTTGTCCCGGGCAGGCGCAGGGACGCAGGGACGCAGGAATAGTGGGACTATTTCAAGGCCCCGCAACGCACTCGGGGCGGAAATCCGCCAAACCCGAAGGGCGCGATCCTCGCGAAATATC
>JALWQC010000216.1 GCA_027080755.1 Paracoccaceae bacterium | reverse complement strand
CCTGGGCGCCGCCGACAACCGCAATCGCGGGGCGCTTCGGGGCCTCCAGCGCGGCGGTCATGGCGGCGATTTCCTCGGCCATCAGCGGGCCGGCATAGGCCGGCAGCAGATCCGCAATCGCGGCGGTAGAGGCATGCGCCCGGTGCGCGGTCGAAAAGGCGTCGTTGACGTAGATATCGCCAAGGCGCGCCAGCTCGGCGGCAAAGGCGGGGTCGTTGGCCTCTTCGCCCGGGTGGAAACGCAGGTTTTCGCACAAAAGCACCTGCCCCGGCCCCAGATTTTCGGAGGCGGCAACGGCAGCATCGCCAATGCAATCATCGGCAAACTGCACCTCTTGGCCCAAGGCCGCCTCCAGCGCCGGCTTGATCGGCGCTATGCTGTAATCCATGTTGTGCTGCCCCTTGGGGCGGCCGAAATGCGACAGCACGACAACGCGCGCGCCGGCCTCCAGCAGCGGCTTCAGCCCCTTGGCGAACCGCTCGATGCGGGTGGCGTCGGAAACCTTGCCATCCTGCACCGGAGCATTCAGATCGGCCCGGACAACAAGGCGCTGTCCGGCCGCGATTTCCGGCGTTATGACATTCAGGTCGCTCACAGCAGCGCCCCCATTGCAACGGCCGTATCCGCCATCCGGTTAGAGAAGCCCCACTCGTTGTCATACCACGTCAGGATCCGGCAGGAGGTCCCCTCCATCACCTTGGTCTGGTCCATGTGGAAGGTGGACGAATGGGGATCGTGGTTGAAATCGATCGACACATTCGGCTGGTCCGTATAGCCCAGCACACCCTTCATCGGCCCGTCGGCGGCAGCACGGATCGCGTCGTTGATTTCCTCTACCGTGGTGGCGCGCTTGGCCGTGAACTTCAGATCCACAACCGAGACGTTCGGGGTCGGAACGCGGATGGCCACGCCGTCCATCTTGCCGTTCATCTCCGGCAGCACCAGACCCACGGCCTTGGCCGCGCCGGTGGATGTCGGGATCATGGACAGGGCAGCGGCCCGGGCGCGATAGTAATCCTTGTGCATGGTGTCCAGCGTCGGCTGGTCGCCGGTGTAGGAATGGATCGTGGTCATGAAGCCGTGGTCAATCCCGATCGCGTCGTTCAGCGCCTTGACCACCGGCGACAGGCAGTTGGTGGTGCAGGAGGCATTGGAAACCACCAGATCGTCGGCGGTCAGCGTGTCATGGTTCACACCGTAAACAATCGTCTTGTCCGCATTCGCCCCGGGGGCCGAGATCAGCACCCGCTTGGAGCCGTTTTCCAGATGCTTGGCGGCATCCTCGCGCTTGGTGAAGAAACCGGTGCATTCCAGCGCAATATCCACATCGCCCCACGGCAGCTTGGCCGGATCGCGCTCGGCCGTTACCTTGATCGGACCGCGCCCTACGTCGATGCTGTTGCCGTCCACCGTTACCGTGTGCGGAAAACGCCCGTGAACCGAATCGAAGCGCAGCAGATGCGCATTCATTTCCACCGGACCCAGATCGTTGATGGCGACGACCTCGATGTCATCACGCCCCGACTCGATGATCGCGCGCAGAACGTTGCGGCCAATGCGGCCAAATCCGTTGATAC
>JALWQC010000215.1 GCA_027080755.1 Paracoccaceae bacterium | reverse complement strand
GGCAAGGTTGACGCCGATCCCGACCACCAGATAGCCCGCGCCCCCCTCCAGCAGGATACCGGCCAGCTTGCGCCCGTTGCCCAGCACGTCGTTGGGCCATTTCAGGGTGAACAGGTCGCTGCGGCCGGTGGTTTCCACCAGCGCCGCCCGCAGGGCCAGCGCCGCGCTGAAGGATCGCAGGGCCGCATGGGCCGGATCCCCCGCCGGACGCATCAGCAGGCTGGCAAACAGGTTGCCCGCGCCGCCATGCCAGACCCGCCCGCGCCGTCCGCGCCCGCCGGTCTGTTCCAGCGCCTGAACCCAGAGCGGCCCGCCCTCGCCCGTATGGGCAAGGCGGACCGCCTCGGTGTTGGTGCTGTCCAGCGTCGGGTAAAGCCTGCGCCCTACCCCCTCGGGCCAGTCGTGCATCTAGTTCAGCAGCGTTGCGGCGGCCATACCGGCCAGGGTCTCCACCCCGAACAGGTTTACCACCCCGACAATCATCGCCAGCGACGAGGCCGCCAGCAAAGTCCCGTGCAGCATCGGCATCCGCCCGTTCAGGGTGTTTTCCGTTGCGCCGAAATACATCAGATACACGATCCGCAGGTAGTAATACGCCCCGATGACCGAGGCCAGAACCCCCGCAATCGCCAGCCAGACCAGCCCCGCGTCCACGGCCGCTTCCAGCACATAGAGTTTCCCGAAGAAGCCGACCAGCGGCGGGATGCCTGCCAGGCTGAACATCAGCGCCGCCAGCGCCGCCGCACGCCCGGGGGCGACCTTGGAATAGAGGCTGAGCGCGGAAATATCCGTCACCGCCTGCCCGTCGCGTTCCATGTTCAGGATAAAGGCGAAAACCCCGACGTTCATGGTGACATAGATCGCCATATAGATCAGCATCGCCTGCACGCCCTGTTCTGTTCCCGCGGCCAGACCCATCATGGCAAAACCCATATGCCCGATCGAGGAATAGGCCATCAGACGTTTGATATTGGTCTGCCCGATAGCGGCCAGCGCCCCGACAAAGACCGACAGGAAGGACAACAGCACCAGCACCTGCTGCCACTGGCCGACCACCTCGCCGAAACTGTCAAACAGCAGCCGCGCGATCAGCGCCGCCGCGGCCATTTTCGGGGCCGTGGCAAACAGCGCCGTCACCGGCGTGGGGGAGCCTTCGTAAACGTCGGGCGTCCACATGTGGAACGGCACGGCGGAGATTTTGAAGGTCAGGCCGGCCAGCATGAACACCATGCCGAACAGCAGCCCCAGCGACAGCCCCTCTTGCCCGACGACGGAATAGATGCCCGAAAACACCGTGGTGCCGGCAAAACCGTAGACCAGCGAGGCGCCATAAAGCAGCAGCCCCGAGGACAGCGAGCCAAGGACGAAATACTTCAGCCCCGCCTCGGAGGACCGCAGGCTGTCCCGCCGGAAGGCGGCAATGACATAGAGCGCCAGCGATTGCAGCTCCAGCCCCAGATAAAGCGACATCAGATCGCCGGCCGATACCATCATCATCATCCCGACCGTCGCCAGCGCGACCAGAACCGGAAATTCGAACTTCAACAGCCCGTTTTTGGCCAGATAGTCCCGCGACATGGCCAGAACCGCCGCCGCGCCCCACAGCAGCGTCACCTTGGCAAAGCGCGCGAAACCGTCGTTTATGAAGGCCTCGTGAAAGGCGGTGCTGGTGCCTTCGGGGGCGAAGCCGATCCAGAAACCGAAGATAACGAAAACCACCACCGTCACCCAGAGGATCAGGTTCGAGATCGCCTCCTGCTTGCGGGCATAAACGCCCACCATCAGCGCCGCCATTGCGTAAACCGCCAGCAGCAGCTCGGGGAGGATTACAGAAATATCGTTGCTTAGCATATCGTCACCCGATCAGTGTGTTACGGCTTCGGTAGCGGTTTGCACCACCCCGAGCGCCGAATGGAAGTGTTGCAGAAGCGCCTCTACCGAGGGGCCGGTGATATCCAGAACCAGCGTCGGGTAGACCCCGAACAGCACGGTCAGGAACACCAGCGGCGCGAACAGGAGTTTCTCGCGCGTGTCCATGTCGGACAGGCCCTTCAGGCTTTCCTTGATGAGATCCCCGAACATGACCCGGCGATACAGCCACAGCGCATAGGCCGCGGACAGGATCACGCCGGAGGTGGCGCCGAAGGCCACCCATGTGTTGACCTTGAACACGGCCGCCAGGGTCAGCACCTCGCCGACGAAACCGGACAGGCCCGGCAGGCCGACGTTGGCCATGGTGAACAGCATGAACACCAGCGCATAGCGCGGCATGTTGAGCGCCAGCCCGCCAAAGGCGGCAATCTCGCGGGTGTGCATACGGTCATAGATCACGCCGACCACCATAAACAGCGCCCCGGCCACAATCCCGTGGCTGATCATCTGGAAGATCGCCCCGTCCAGCCCCTGTTGGTTAAAGGCAAAGATCCCCATGGTCACAAAGCCCATATGCGCGACCGAGGAATAGGCGATCAGCTTTTTCATATCCGTCTGCGCCAGCGCGATAAGCGAGGTCAGGATGATTGCGGCCACCGACAGGAAGAAGATGAAATTCTGCAACAGGTCCGAGGCCACCGGGAACATCGGCAAGCTGAAGCGCAAGAAGCCGTAGCCCCCCATCTTGATCAGGATCGCCGCCAGCACGATGGAACCGGCCGTGGGCGCCTGAACGTGGGCGTCGGGCAACCAGGTATGCACCGGCCACATCGGCAGTTTCACCGCGAAGCTGGCAAAGAATGCCAGGAACAGCAGGGTCTGCACCCCGCCCGCGATGGTAATGCCCAGCACGCTGATCGGTGCGGAGGAGAAGTCGAAGGACATCAAAGCCTCGATATCCGTCGTCCCCGAGACATACCACATATAGATCATGGCAATCAGCATCAGCAAAGAGCCGAGCAGCGTATAGAGGAAGAACTTGAAGGCCGCATAGATCCGGTCCTTGCCGCCCCAGATGCCGATAATCAGGAACATCGGGATCAGGCCGGCCTCGAAGAAGCCGTAGAACAGCACCAGATCAAGGGCGACAAAGACACCGATCATCAGGGTTTCCAGCATCAGGAACAGGATCATGTATTCCTTGACCCGGGTTTCCACCTTCCAGCTGGCGCCGATGACGATGGGCATGATGAAGGTTGTCAGCATCACGAACAGGACCGAGATCCCGTCCACGCCCAGTTTATAGGTCAGCCCGCCCAGCCACTCTTTCTGTTCGACCATCTGGAAGCCGGTGTCGGAGGGATCGAATTTGAACAGGATCACCAGCGACACAAGGAAGGTCACAACCGTGGTGAACAGGGCCAGCAGCTTGGCATTGCGCACCGCTACAGCATCGTTTCCACGCAGGAAAACCATCAGCACAGCGGCCCCGAACAACGGCAGGAATGTCGTTATGGAGAGAATTACAGTATTTTCCATATCAGTGCGCCCCTCCGCTTATGGCGACCAAGCTAATGAGTGCAACAACCCCGATGATCGTTGCGAATGCGTAGTGGTAGAGATACCCGGACTGCATGCGGTTCACGGCACGGGTCAGACGCGGGATCCATCCCAGCGCAAGACCGTTGATCGCCCCGTCAATCACGTCACCATCCACCCGTTTCCACAAGAAGTTGCCCAGACGTCTGGCCGGACGCACGAAGAGGAAATCGTATACCTCGTCGAAATACCACTTGTTGAGCAGGAACAGATACAGATGCCGGTTGCGTTTCGCCAGCGCCGCCGGAATCGACGGGCTGAGGATGTAGAACCAGAACGCCAGCAAAAAGCCCGAGAGCATGGCGATGAACGGCGAAACCTTGACCCAGGCGGCGACGTTGTGCGCCTCGTGCAGGACGTGGTTGGTTTCGTGGTTGGTATAGACCGCCGGCCCGAACCACTCGGTAACATTTTCGCCGAAGAAATCGCCATACCACAGCATCCCGGCAAAGGTTGCCCCCAGCGCCAGAACGCCGAGCGGGATGATCATGACCATCGGCGCCTCGTGCGCGTGGTCGTGGGTGTGCTTGTCGCCCTTTTCCGGCCCGTAGAAGGTCAGGAACATCAGGCGCCAGCTGTAGAAGGCGGTCATGGCGGCGGCAATTACCAGCATCCAGAAGGCATACTGCCCCACAGAGGTGCCCGCGGCGTAGGTGCTTTCGATAATCGCGTCCTTGGACAGGAAGCCGGCAAAGCCGATATCGGTCAGCGGGATGCCGACGCCGGTAATGGCCAGCGTGCCGATCATCATCGCCCAGAAGGTCAGCGGAATTTTCTTGCGCAGCGCGCCATAGTTGCGCATGTCCTGTTCGTGGTGCATGGCGTGGATCACCGCGCCGGCCCCCAGGAACAGCATCGCCTTGAAGAACGCGTGCGTCATCAGGTGGAACATCGCCGCCTGATAGACCCCGACACCGGCCGCGGCAAACATATAGCCAAGCTGCGACATGGTCGAATAGGCAATCACCCGTTTGATGTCGTTCTGCACCAGCCCGATCGTCGCGGCGACAAAGGCCGTCGTCGCGCCGATGATAGTAACAAACACCAGCGTGCCGGGCGCATATTCAAACAGCGGCGACATGCGGGCCACCAGAAAGACACCGGCGGTAACCATGGTGGCGGCGTGGATCAGGGCCGACACGGGGGTCGGGCCTTCCATCGCGTCGGGCAGCCATGTGTGCAGGAACAGCTGCGCCGATTTCCCCATCGCGCCGATGAACAGCAGGAAGGTAATCACCTCGGCCGCGTTCAGGTCCATCCACAGGAAACGGATCGTCTCGGTGGACAGGTGATGGCCTTGTGTAAAGATGTCCGAAAAATTGACGCTGTCGGTCATTTTGTAGATCGCGAAGATCCCCAGCGCGAACCCGAAGTCCCCGACGCGGTTGACGACAAAGGCCTTGATCGCGGCGGCGTTTGCGCTCGGCTTGCGGAAATAGAACCCGATCAGAAGGTAGGAGGCCACGCCAACCCCTTCCCAGCCGAAGAACATCTGCAGCAGGTTGTCCGAGGTCACCAGTGCCAGCATGGCAAAAGTAAAGAACGACAGATAGGCGAAGAAACGCGGCTTGTAGACCTCGCCTTCCTTCCACTGCGGGTCGTTTTCCATGTAGCCCCAGCTATAGAGATGCACGAGGCTGGACACCGTGGTCACAACCACCAGCATGATCTGGGTCAGACGGTCCATGCGCACCGCCCAGTCAACCGAGAAACTGCCCGAGTGGATCCAGCTGAACAGCAGCGTGGTTTCCGGCGTTTCATAGGCACCATAGAACAGCATCCACGACAGCGCCGCCGCCAGGAACAGCAGGGCCGTTGTCACTAGCTGCGCGTTGCGTTCGCCGATGATGCGCCAGCCGAAACCGGCAATCAGCGCGCCAACGAGCGGGGAAAACAGAATTATCGTCGGCATCACTTACCCTTTCATCGCGTTGACGTCTTCCACGTCAATCGCGCCACGGTTACGGTAGAAGACCACCAGAATGGCCAGCCCGATGGCGGCCTCGGCGGCGGCGACGGTCAGGATGAACAGGGTAAACACCTGCCCCACCAGATCCCCCAGATGCACCGAGAACGCCACAAAGTTGATATTCACGGCCAGCAGCATCAGCTCGATCGACATCATGATAACGATGACGTTCTTGCGGTTCAGGAAAATCCCGAAAATGCCGATCACGAACAAAAAGGCCGCAACGGTAAGGTATTGTTCTATTCCAATCATAGCCCCTGCCCCGGTTTGATATCTTTGAGTTCCACGGATTTCGCCGGATCGCGGTAGATCTGCGACAGGATGTTCTGGCGCTTGACGTCCTTGCGGTGCCGCATCGTCAGAACAATCGCCCCGACCATGGCCACGAACAGGATCAGGCCGGCAGCCTGGAACATGTAGACATAGTCGGTATACAGAATACGCCCGATCGCGGCGGTGTTTTCCACGTCTTGCGGCGCGGGCATCACGGCCGCCCGCAGGGCCGGCGCGTTATCCGCATAGATCCAGTCGCCGAAGGCCAGCCCCAGTTCCACCAGAATGATGGTGCCGATCAGCAGCCCCAGCGGGAAATACTGTGCCATTCCGTATCGAAGCTGCGCGAAATCCACGTCCAGCATCATCACGACGAACAGGAACAGAACCGCGACCGCGCCGACATAGACGATCATCAGCAGCATGGCGATCAGCTCCGCCCCCATCAGGACGAACAGCGCCGAGGCCGTAAAGAACGTCAATATCAGCCAGAGCACCGAATGCACCGGATTGCGCGCGAGAATCACCATCAATGCCGAAGCAATCGCGATGCTTGCGAATAGGTAAAAGATGAAGGTCACTATGACCATTTTTCTGTCCCTTTCTTATGCTACCCTTGCGGGTCCCGTTTCGTTAGAGGCCCCGTCGGGGCAGCGTTGCGATCACCGGTAAGGTGCATCCAGTTCAATGTTGCGCGCGATCTCCGCTTCCCAGCGGGCGCCGTTATCCAGCAGCTTTTCCTTGTTGTAGAACAGCTCCTCGCGGGTCTCGGTCGCGTATTCGAAATTCGGTCCTTCGACGATGGCATCCACCGGGCAAGCTTCCTGACAGAAACCGCAGTAGATACATTTCGTCATGTCGATGTCATAGCGCGTGGTCCGGCGCGAGC
>JALWQC010000214.1 GCA_027080755.1 Paracoccaceae bacterium | reverse complement strand
CGGGTCGTCGGGGGGGACGGAATCGACCGGCAGATACCATTCCTGCGTCTCGGGGTCGGCCGGCTTTTCGATAAAGGGCCACAGCTCCACCCGTCCGGCCATATCCCAGACGGCCTTGTGGTCGATCTCGCCGGTCAGCCCCTCGCGCGCGGTGCCGGTAAAGACCTGATCGACCAGTTGCAGGATCGGCGCCGCCGTGCGGAAGGAATAGAGCAATCCGGTTTCCTGCAGGCTTTGCCCCGCCTCTTCCAGACGGCGGGCGAACAGGCTGCGCATGGCCCCGAAACGGGACGGGTCCGCGCCCTGAAAGGAATAGATCGACTGTTTTTCATCCCCGACCACAAACAGGGTGCGCGGGGTTTCGCGATCCTCGGCACCGGCGAAAAATTCCTCGGCCAGAAGGCGCACGATCTCCCATTGCGCGGGCGAGGTATCCTGTGCCTCGTCCACCAGAATATGGTCGATGCCCCCGTCCAGCCGATACAACACCCACGCCGCCATATCCGAGCCTTGCAGCAGCCCCAGCGTGCGGGCGATCAGGTCGTCAAAATCCAGCCGCCCCAGAGCCGCCTTGCGCGCCCCGTACCGCTGGCTGAAGGCCCGCCCGAAGGCATGCAGTGCCTCGGCCCGTTTCAGGGCATATTGCGCAAGGCGCTGGTCGCGGGCGATGATCATCCGGTCGCGGAGGGTTTCCAGAACGTCCGGCACCCAGGGGTTGGCGGTTTTGACCGATTTCGTCGGGAAATTCCCCTTGCGGGGTTCGCCCTTGGTGGTCAGAAAAATCGTTTCGTAAAGGTCCAGCGCCCGCCCCGCGCCAACCCCTGCGGCAGCATCCAGCGTTTGTGCATGGCCGATATCGGTCTTGGTCCCCGCAGCCATGGCGGCGGACAGGCGGGCGATATCCGCATCCGTATAGCCCTGCATGACCGCGCTTAATATCGCCTCGTCGCTCAAATCCGGTTGCGTGCCAAGGGTCGCGGCCATGGCGGCGGCATCAAAGGGGGCGTCAAAGGCGCCGCGGGCCTTCAGGATGCCGGACAACAGCGCGGCGGGATCGTCCCCGCCGAGATGGCGCGCCATAGCGTCGAATACCTCGGGCTGGTCCTGTGCGATTTCCTCGACGATTTCGGCCTGCATCTGTCGGGCCTGTCGTTCGTCCACCTCCTGAAAACGGGGCGAGACTCCGGCCTCCAGCGGGAAGCGGCGCAGGATATTGCCGCAAAAGGAATGGATCGTCTGGATTTTCAGCCCGCCGGGGGTTTCCAGTGCGCGGGCAAACAGGGTGCGGGCGGTGCGCAGTTTTTGCGCGTCCAGATCCCGCTCGCCCAGGGCGGCCAGTTCCTTGTGCAATTCGGCGTCGGATTTCATCGCCCATTCGCCCAGCCCCTTGAACAGACGGTTCTGCATCTCGGCGGCGGCGGCCTTGGTGTAGGTCAGGCACAGGATTTTTTGCGGCGCGCATCCGGCCAGCAACAGCCGCGCCACCCGGTTCGTCAGCACCCGCGTTTTGCCGGATCCGGCATTGGCCGAAACCCAGCTGGAGCGTTGCGGATGCGCTGCGGCAATCTGCGCCGCCGAGATGCAGAAC
>JALWQC010000213.1 GCA_027080755.1 Paracoccaceae bacterium | reverse complement strand
CGGAAAAATGCGATGTGGACCGGCTGGATTTCCGCACGGTAACCGCCGGCGCGGCCCCTTCGGCCGAATCGGCCCCGCGCAAGGTGTCCCGTGCGCAGCCTGCTACGGTGCCGGACCTGCCCGGCAGCCCGCTCGACTCCCGCTGCACGTTTGACCGTTTCGTGGTCGGCAAACCGAACGAGCTGGCCCATGCCGCCGCGCGTCGTGTCGCCGAGGGCGGCGAGGTCACCTTCAACCCGCTGTTCCTGTATGGCGGCGTCGGTCTTGGCAAAACCCACCTGATGCACGCGATTGCCTGGGAAATACAGGCCAACCGCCCCGAGGCGCGGGTGCTGTATCTGTCGGCGGAACAATTCATGTACCGTTTCGTGCAGGCCCTGCGGTTCAAGGATATGCACGGCTTCAAGGAACAGTTCCGCTCGGTCGATGTGCTGATGGTGGATGATGTGCAGTTCATCGCCGGCAAGAACTCCACCCAGGACGAATTTTTCCACACGTTCAATGCGCTGGTCGATCAGGGCAAGCAGATCGTGATTTCTGCCGACCGCGCCCCGGGCGAGATCGAGGGACTGGAAGACCGCATCAAATCCCGTCTGCAATGGGGGCTGGTCGTCGATCTGCACCCGACCGACTATGAATTGCGGCTGGGGATCCTGCAATCCAAGGCCGAGGCGCATCTGAAAACCATGCCCGACGTGCAGATGGATGCCGGCGTGCTGGAATTTCTGGCGCACCGGATTTCCTCCAACGTGCGGGTGTTGGAGGGCGCGCTGACCCGCCTGTTCGCCTTTGCCTCGCTGGTCGGGCGCGAAATTACGCTGGATATGACACAGGAATGTCTGGCCGATATCCTGCGCGTGTCCGAACGAAAAGTCACGGTAGAGGAAATCATGCGCAAGGTCGCGGACCACTACAACCTGCGCATGTCCGATTTGTTATCGCCCCGCCGCGCCCGCGCAATCGCACGGCCGCGGCAGGTAGCAATGTTTCTGTCCAAAACCCTGACATCGAAAAGCCTGCCGGACATCGGCCGGCGCTTCGGCGGGCGCGACCACACCACGGTGATCCATGCGGTGAAAAAGGTCGAGGAACTGAAAATGACCGACAGCCAGATCGCCGAGGACGTGGAATTGCTGCGCCGGATGCTGGAGGCGTAAACCGCTTGAATTTCCCGCCCTATGCGTTAGGGTTTCGATCCGAATAAAAAACGAGGGTATTCCCATGAGAGTCAGCATCGAACGCAGCGCCCTTCTGGCCGCGATGAGCCGCGCACAGTCTGTGGTCGAGCGGCGCAACACGATCCCGATCCTCGCCAATGTTCTGATAGAGGGCGAGGGCGACCAGATATCCTTTCGCGCCACCGATCTGGATATCGAGGTCATCGACAAAACCCATGCGATCGTGGAGCAGGCCGGCGCCACCACCGTTGGCGCGCACACTCTGCATGAAATCGTGCGCAAGCTGCCCGACGGGGCGATGGTGGAACTGTCGGATGACGGCACCACGGGGCGGCTGGAAATCCGGGCCGGGCGCTCGCATTTCAGCCTTGCGACCCTCCCGCGGGAGGATTTCCCTGTCATGGCCAATGC
>JALWQC010000212.1 GCA_027080755.1 Paracoccaceae bacterium | reverse complement strand
TCCTCGGGGATGCCAAGGGTGTTGCGGCAGAAATCCTCGCCCAGGGTCCACTGGTTGAACACGAATTTGATGTCGAAGGCCGTGGGCAGGGCTTCCTCGATCTTGTCGATCTCGGCGGCGCTGAAACCGTGGCCGATCAGGCTGGTATGGTTGACGCCGGGCGCATTGCCCATCGTGCCGTGGCCGACCGCATAGGCGATGATTTCCTCTATCTGGCTGGAGGAATAGCCAAGGTTTTCCAGCGCCGCAGGCACCGACTGGTTGATGATCTTGAAATAACCGCCGCCAGCCAGTTTCTTGAATTTCACCAGCGCGAAATCCGGCTCGATCCCCGTGGTGTCGCAATCCATCACCAGCCCGATCGTGCCGGTGGGGGCAATAACGGAGACCTGCGCGTTGCGGAAGCCGTGCGCCTCGCCCAGTTTCAGAACGTCGTCCCAGGCCTTGTGCGCCAGATTGATCAGCCGCCCGTCCGGGCAGTTTTCATGATCGAGCGGCACCGGCATCACCGCCAGCCCCTCGTATCCGCGATCCTCGCCATAGGCGGCGCGGCGGTGGTTGCGCATCACACGCAGCATGTGGTCGGCGTTTTTGGCATAGCCCGGGAAAGGCCCCAGCTCCTTGGCCATTTCCGCCGAGGTGGCATAGGCAACACCGGTCAGGATCGCGGTCAGCGCCCCGGTCAGCGCCCGCCCCTCGTCGGAGTCATAGCCAAAGCCCATGTTCATCAGCAGCCCGCCGATATTGGCATAGCCAAGGCCCAGCGTGCGGAATTTATAGGACAGGCTGGCAATTTCCGGCGAGGGGAACTGCGCCATCAGCACCGAAATTTCCAGCGTCATCGTCCACAGACGGATCGCGTGGATATAGCCCTCGGCGTCGAACTGCTGGTCATGCAGGAAGGTCAGCAGGTTCATAGAGGCCAGATTGCAGGCCGTATCGTCCAGGAACATATATTCCGAACAGGGGTTGGAGCCGCGGATCTCGCCGTCTGCCGGACAGGTGTGCCAGTCGTTGATCGTGTCGTGGAACTGGATGCCGGGATCGGCACAAGCCCAGGCCGCATGCCCGATCTGGTCCCACAGGTCCGTGGCCTTTACCGTCTTGGCCACCTTGCCGTCGGTGCGGTTGATCAGATCCCAGTCCGCATCATCCTTCACCGCCTGCAAAAACGCATCCGTCACGCGGACCGAGTTGTTGGAATTCTGCCCCGAAACGGTCAGGTAGGCCTCGGAATCCCAATCGGTGTCATAGGTGGGGAATTCGATGCCGGTGTAGCCCTGTTCCGCATATTGCAGCACGCGCTTTACATAGGTTTCCGGCACTTTCACCTTTTTGGCACTGCGCACGGCCGCCTTCAGCGCCGGGTTCTTTTTGGGGTCGAAGGCGTCTTCCTCGGCACCGTCCCATGTGCGGATGACCTCGAAAATGGCGTTCAGCTGTTCCTCGTGGATTTTGGAGCCGGCCACCAGCGCCGCGACCTTCTGTTCCTCCAGCACCTTCCAGTTGATGAATTCCTCGATATCGGGGTGGTCGGTGTCCACGATCACCATCTTGGCCGCGCGCCGTGTGGTGCCGCCGGACTTGATC
>JALWQC010000211.1 GCA_027080755.1 Paracoccaceae bacterium | reverse complement strand
GGCAGGCCCACCGGCCCCCAGATGGAATAGCGCCCGCCCACCCAGTCGGCAAAACCGAACACACGGTCCGCCGGCACGCCAAAGGCCGCGGTCTTGTCGGTGGCCGAGGATACCGCAACCAGATGTTGCCCGAACCGGTCCCCCAGCGCCCCCTTCAGCCAGTCAACCGCCACCTTTGCGTTAATCATGGTTTCGATGGTGGTGAAGGATTTGGAGGCAATGATAACCAGCGTGCGGTCGGGCTCCAGCCCCGCCAGCGTGTCGTGGATATCCGCCCCGTCGATGTTGGACACGAAATGCGTGCGCGGCCCGTCGTGATAGGGCGCCAGCGCCAGCGTCGTCATCACCGGCCCGAGATCCGAGCCTCCGATCCCGATGTTCAGCACATCCGTAAACGGCTGCCCGTCGCTGGCGGGTATCGTGCCGGCCCGCAGGCCCGTGGCGAAATGTTCCATCCGTTCCAGCGTTTCCAGCACTTCGGGCATAACGTCCTGCCCGTCCACATAAACCGGCGTGCCGGACAGGTTGCGCAGGGCGGTATGCAGCACGGCGCGGTTTTCGGTGGTGTTGATCTTCTCGCCGGCAAACATGGCATCGCGCCGCCCTTCGACGTCGCGCGCCTGTGCCAGTTGCAACAGCAGATCCAGCGCCGCTTCGTCGATGGAGGTTTTGGAAATATCCAGCAACATATCCCCGAGCGCGGCCGAGAATCGCGCCATGCGGTCCGGTCCCATCAGGTCGGAAATCCGGCGATCGGCGGTTTCGGCGCGGTTGCGGGCCAGTGCGTCCCAGATATTGGTCATAGCGTGGCCCCCGCACGGGCGGCATCGCGGGCCAGTGTGGTGATGGCATCCCATTCGCCCCGCGCCACCAGACCGGCCGGCGCGACCCAGCTGCCCCCGACGCAGATCACATTGTCCAGCGCCAGATAGTCCGCCGCATTGTCGGCAGACACCCCGCCCGTCGGGCAGAAATCGATCTGCGGCAGGGGCGCGCCGATGGCCTTCAGGGCCGGCGCGCCGCCGTTGATGGCGGCGGGGAAGAATTTCTGGATGTCATAGCCGCGCTCCAGCAGGCGCATGGCCTCGGTCGCGGTGGCGGCGCCGGCCAGAAGCGGCAGGTTTTCATCCTCGCACGCGCGGATCAGGGCATCCGTCGCCCCGGGGGATACGCCAAACGCTGCACCCGCGGCCTTGGCGGCGCGCACATCGGCGGGGGTGATCAGGGTGCCGGCGCCGACGACGCCGCCCGCCACATCCGCCATTTCGCGGATCACGTCCAGCGCGGCGGGGGTGCGCAGGGTGACCTCCAGCGCGGGCAGGCCGCCGCTTACCAGCGCCTCGGCCAGCGGGCGGGCGGTTGCTTTGTCATGGACAACCAGCACCGGAATAACGGGGGCGCGGGAACATATGTCGCGGGTGATTTTGCAGGCGTCTTGCGGGGTCATTTTCGTTACCAAAGGTTTTTTGCCGCCCGGGCGGGCCAGGCTTTGTCATATTCGTCGCCGCCCTCTGTGCCGTTGCTGAGGGTGGCCAGCATTTGCCCGGCTCCGGGCAGCTCGGGGGCCGTTTTCCCATCCCAGAGGCCGGAAC
>JALWQC010000210.1 GCA_027080755.1 Paracoccaceae bacterium | reverse complement strand
CGGTTGTTTCTTCTGGACCAGCAGATCGACCGGCAACAGCGGCGGGCGGGCCGGGGTGTCGGGGAGGCGCAGAAACGCCACGGGCGGGGCAAGCGGCAGGGGGCGGCCGGCGGAATCGTCGGGGGTGATTTTCCAGTGTTGCAGGATGGCGCTGACACGGCGGGCCAGCACACGGTCAGGGGATACCAGCGCCGCGCTTTGGCCGGCCTCGGCGGCGGTGCGCAGGCGGATGGCGATGGCTTCGGCCTCGGCGCGGGGCGAGGGGGCCTCTATGATCGTGACCTTGTCCATGGCCGCCCCGAGGGTGTCGCGCAGCGCCGGCCCTTCATCCAGCCATTGATCGGTGACAGGGGCCGGACGCAATGCCAGCGAGACAACGCGGTTGCGCGCGGGAACCGGCGCGCTGCAATCGGCCCAGAGCGGCGGCGGGCGATCAAAGCCAAGCCCCTCGGACAGGGCACGAAAGCCGTATTGCGGGTGATCGGCGGCGGTTTTGTCCCACACGCCGGCGGGCATGTCGTAATCGAACCCGGGCAAAACGATCGCCCCCTGCGGCAGTTTGGCGACCGCCTCCATGAACAGGGCCGTTGACCCGCGCGAGCCGGTCGAGCCGGCCACGATCACCGGATGGCGGGGCGGGAATTTTTCCCACAGACGGGCATAGGCCACGGCCACGGCGCGCTGGCGTTCCTCGCGGTCGGGGGCATTTTCGGGACGGTGGTGCATCCAGTAATCCCCGAGGATTTCCAGAAACGCCAGCGAGCGTTCCCAATGGCCCGACTGCTGCCCGACGTCGATGGTTTGCAGGGCCTCTATCGCGATCCCCTCGCCCTGAAAACTGTCAAGCAGGGCCTCCAGACTTTCGGCCAGATCGAAGATGGCGGATTTCGGGGCGATGTCGGGCTGGCGGTCTATGAAGGCCTCTACCAGACGGGCCAGAACAAGGCGGCGGCGCAGGGACGGAATGGCGCGTGGCTGGTCCAGCACCGGATCCTGCGCCAGATCCCCGATCACCCGGATGTCGGGCAACAGGCGCGCGCCGGTTTCGGACAGCACCGTTTCCAGCAGACGGGCCGAGCGGCGGGTGTTCACATAGATCACGGTGCGGGCCAAAGCCTCGGGCGGGTGGCCGGCCAGACGGGCCAGCAGGCCATCCACAAAGCGGCGCGAAAAATCCACCCCGAGCGGCAGGGCGAAAACACGGGCGGCGGGGGATGGGTCAAACAAGGTTTTGCTCCGGACGGGACAGGGGTGCGGGCAGTATTACCTATGCGGGCAGGCTTGCCAACCATTCCCAGCTGTTTCCGGCGGTTTCCACGTATAATTCGCGGGTTTCATCCGTTAGCGAGGGAATGGTGAAATCCAGCGCCAGATAGCGGGCCGGCCGCGCGGCGCCCAGCCGGTCGGGCCATTCCACCAGCGTAATGGCGGTTTCGAAGGCCTCTTCCAGCCCCAGTTCCACCAGCTCGTCGATATGGCACAGACGGTAAAGATCGCTGTGCCAGATTTCCCCGCGCGGCGTGTCATAGGTCTGCACCAGCGTGAAAGTGGGGGAGGGCACGTCCTCGGGCGATTCCTGCAGGCTCTGGATC
>JALWQC010000209.1 GCA_027080755.1 Paracoccaceae bacterium | reverse complement strand
CGCCTGCGCCGAGGCAGACAGCGGCAAAGACTCGCCCGAAAGGGTGACGTGATAGATATTCTGCGCCGGATCCGTGCGGGTGACGTTGAATTCGGCCGCCTGCAAAAACGCCTTGGCATCCGCATCGGTGACAAGGGACAAAACCTCGTCCGGGATTTGCAGCACCCCGATGTTGCTGCCCGGTTTTTGCGGCGGTTTCAAAAATGTAATGCTGGAGCCTTGCCCGTTGTTGAACAGCCCCTCTGCCTGCGCGCCGGAGGTCAGCAACAGCAGCGCGGAACACAGCGCGATCAAGGGGATACTGCGGGGAAATGCCATTTTGCTACTGCTCCTTCTCGGCCCGCGCGCGCCTGCCGCGCCGTTGGGGTTTTCGGGTGCTGTGAATGCTACCATCTTTCAGGATATTTGTCATCGGATGGTTTGGATAGGTTTTGTGGTAAAACCCATACAATGCGCGGATATGTGCCACGCTGTCCTCTGTTGCCGGAACGCCCAGCACCCAGTCGAGGAAAATCGCCCGGCATTCCGCGCCGGAAATCCCGTCTATCCTATACGCCTCGGAAATCATTCCGCGCGGATCACATGCCAGATCGCCCTTGTGCATCCTGTCCTACCTTAAAACCCGCTCGATAATATCGGCCATGTCTGCCGCCGTTTCTACCAGCAACCCTTCCAGTTCGGCAATGGAGCCCACCCCCGCCACCTTGCAGACCAGATCCTGAAACCCCGTGCCGGCCTTTGCCGGATCGACCACCCCGTCAACAGCCAGACGCGCGACCTGCTGCAACTCGCTGAACAGGGCCAGCGCGCGGGTGATGGCGCCGCCCTCGTCCTGCGTCAGCCAGCCGGCCTGCACCAGTTGCGGCACCATATCCACCGGCCGTTTGACCCCGCGCACGCCATACAGCACCGCGCCGGTCTGCAACAGCAGCTCTATGTCCATCAGGGAACCGGCCCCGTGCTTCAGGTCCCAGGGGTTGCCCCCCGCACCGGCCTTGGCATCCGCCAGCCTGGCGCGCATTTCCCGCACATCCCTGATCACCTTTTCCCGATCGCGGGGCTGGCAGATCGCGGCCTCTATTGCCCGTTCGGTTTCATGCACCAGATCCGAGCGCCCCGCCACCACCCGCGCCCGCGACAGGGCCAGATGTTCCCACGTCCAGGCGGCCTCTTTCTGATAGCTGGCAAAGGCGGCCAGCGTGGTTGCCACCGGCCCCTGCCGCCCCGAGGGACGCAAGCGCATATCCACATCATACAGCGACCCTTCGGCCGTCGGCACCGTCAACGCCGAGATCAGCGCCTGCGTCAGACGGGCGAAATACGGCCCCACCGCCAGAGGGCGCGGCCCCTCCGAAACCTCTGCCCCTTCCGCGTCATAAACCACAATCAGATCCAGATCCGAGGTCGCCGTCATTTCCCGCGAGCCCAGCTTCCCCATGGCAATCACCGCCGCCCCCTTGCCCGGCGCCGGGCCGTAGCGGCGGGCGAAATGGGCGCAGACAATGGGGAAAAGCACCGACAGCGCCGCCTCGGCCACGTTGGAATAGGCGAGCGCGGCCTCTTCTCCGTCGGAGATCCGGCGCAGCAGATGCACCC
>JALWQC010000208.1 GCA_027080755.1 Paracoccaceae bacterium | reverse complement strand
CTTTCGCGAATTGCGCGACGAACTGACGGCGCGGGGGGTAAATTTTGCCTCGGATACGGATACCGAGGTGGTGGCGCAGCTTTGTGCTACCTACATCGCCGAAGGGCAGACACCGGTTCAGGCCGTGGCCCTGACGCTGGCGCGCCTGCAGGGGGCCTTTGCGCTGGCTTTTCTGTTCGAGGGCGAGCAGGACCTGATGATCGCCGCGCGCCGTGGCTCCCCCCTTGCGATCGGCCACGGGGACGGGGAAATGTTTGTTGGCTCCGACGCGATGGCACTGGCGCCGCTGACCAACCGCATCACCTATCTGGAAGAGGGCGACTGGGCCGTTCTGCATCGCAGCGGCGCAGAGATTTTCGACGCCCTCGGCAATCCGGTGGAACGCCAGATCCGGGTGGTCAATGTGGATCAGGTGATGATCGACAAGGGGAACTACCGCCACTTCATGGCCAAGGAAATCCATGAGCAGCCCTCGGTCATGGCCTTTGCGCTGTCGCAGTATCTGAACCCCGAACGCACGGCGATATCCCTGCCGGTGGATGTGGATTTCACCAATCTGGACCGTCTGGTGCTGGTGGCTTGTGGTACGGCCTATTACGCCTGCAATGTGGCGAAATACTGGTTTGAACAGATCGCCAAAATTCCGGTGGAAATCGATGTGGCCTCGGAATTCCGCTATCGTGCGCCGCCTATGGCCGGAAATGTCGGGGCGATATTTATTTCGCAGTCGGGGGAAACGGCCGACACCCTTGCCGCGCTGCGCTACACCAAGGGCAAGGCGGCGCAGATTCTGGCGGTGGTCAATGTCCCCGAAAGCTCCATCAGTCGCGAGGCGGACCATGCCTTGCAGATCATGGCGGGGCCGGAAATCTCGGTTGCCTCGACAAAGGCGTTTACCTGCCAGCTGTCGGCGCTGGCCAGCCTTGCTATTCTGGCCGCGCGCCAGAAGGGGGTGATCGACGCGCAAGAGGAACAGAAACTGGTCAAAACCCTGACGACAGCCCCGCAGCTGGTGGCGCAGGCCCTGAAGCAGGAACAGGCGGTAGAGGCGGCCTCTTACGGGTTGGCCAAGGCGACCGACATCCTGTTTCTGGGGCGTGGCGCGCTGTTCCCGCTGGCGCTGGAAGGGGCGCTGAAGCTGAAGGAGCTTAGCTATATCCACGCCGAGGGCTACCCCAGCGGCGAGCTGAAGCACGGCCCCATTGCCCTGATTGACGATTCGGTTCCGGTCATCGTTTTCGCCCCGAGCGACGACCTGTTCGACAAAACCGTTTCCAACATGGAAGAGGTCATGGCCCGTGGCGGCAAGGTGGTGTTGATTACGGACGCCAAGGGGGCGGAAAATGCCGCGCACGGGGTGTGGAAAACCATCATCATGCCCGACACGGACCCCTTTGTTGCCCCGATGGTCTATGCCATTCCGGCGCAGCTTCTGGCCTATCATACGGCGCTGGAAAAAGGCACGGATGTGGACCAGCCGCGCAATCTGGCAAAATCCGTCACGGTGGAATAGCGCGGGGCGGAGATCCGTCGCAACGGCTGGCATTTCCGCTTGTGTGCGGGGCGGCTGGATCTCGGGGTTGGCAAATAAAAATGTT
>JALWQC010000207.1 GCA_027080755.1 Paracoccaceae bacterium | reverse complement strand
GGTGTAAATAGAACCACTAAACCGGTTTAGTGGTTCTGTTGGCCCCCCGTTTTCCGGCCCTGTCGCGCGCGGGTGGCGGGGCCGGTTTCGGGGCTTAGCGGGTTGGGGTCAGGGTGCGCAGGGCGTCCTCTATCTGGGTTTTCAGGCTGGCGCGTTCCTCGGGGGACAGGAAGGCGCCCAGCTCTATCTCGCGGTTGTTGCCCTTCAGGGTCAGGTAGTTTTCCACCGGCTGGTCGCGCAGGCGCAGTCTGACCCAGTAGGGGTTGGCGTGCCAGCGGTGGGTGGTGCCGTCGGGGTCGGTGCGTTCGACCGTGATCAGGTCGTCCCACAGACGCAGGGTTTCCTGCAGGCGTCCGTCGCGGTAGTTGCGTTTCAGGAAGAAATACAGCAGGGCGACGGGGGCAATGCCGAAGGGCAGGACCTTCCAGCTGTGGGCGGCCATGATCAGGGGAGCCATCGGGATGGAGATGCCGATAATGACGATCAGCATGGTATTGCGGAACCCGACCCGCCCGAGCGAGCGGTTCGGCCAGAGCGTCACCTGGTAGAGCGGCGGCGTATCGCGCCGGAACGGATCGGATTGCATGGGCGCCCCCTTACGAAAAAAGGCCGGAGCGAACCCCGGCCTTTTGGTTTTCTGTCCACTCTAGTGTTTCGAGTGGTCCCACATGTCCGGCGTCGGGAGCGTCTCGAAGGTATGCTCCGGCGGGGGGCAGGGCAGGGTCCATTCCAGCGTGTCCGCATGTTCGCCCCAATAGGAATTGGAGGTGACTTTCTTGCCCCAGAACAGGGTGTAGAACACGATCCCGATAAAGAACAGGAAGGACGCGAAGGTAATGAAGGCCCCGATCGAGGACACATAGTTCCAGGTCGCGAACTGCTCGGGATAGTCGATGTAGCGGCGCGGCATGCCCTGACGGCCCAGGAAGTGCTGCGGGAAGAAGGTGATATTCGCCCCGATAAACATCATCCAGAAGTGCAGCTTGCCGGCCCATTCGGGATACTGGCGGCCGGACATTTTGCCGATCCAGTAGTAGACACCGGCAAAGATGCAGAACACGGCGCCCAGGCTCATCACATAGTGGAAGTGGGCGACGACGTAGTAGGTGTCGTGATAGCCGCGGTCAACAGCCGCCTGCGACAGCACAACGCCGGTCACACCGCCGACGGTGAACAGGAACAGGAAGCCCATAGCAAACAGCATCGGGGTTTTGAACTCGATCGAGCCGCCCCAGAGCGTGGCAATCCAGCTGAAGATTTTCACCCCGGTCGGGACCGCGATCACCATGGTTGCCAGCATGAAATAGCTTTGCTGTGTGGTGGACATGCCGACCGTATACATATGGTGCGCCCAGACGACAAAGCCCAGAACGCCGATGGAGATCATCGCGTAAACCATTGGCAAATATCCGAAAATCGGCTTTTTCGCGAAGGTGGAAATCACATGGCTGATGATGCCGAAGCCCGGCACGATGATCATGTAGACCTCGGGGTGGCCAAAGAACCACAGCAGATGCTGGTACAGGACCGGATCCCCGCCGCCGGAGGCGTCAAAGAAGGTGGTGCCGAAATTGCGGTCGGTCAGCAGCATGGTGATGGCGCCGGCCAGAACCGGCAGCGACAGCAGGATCAGGAAGGCGGTAACCACGATCGACCAGGCGAACAGCGGCGTTTTGTGCAGGGTCATCCCCGGCGCGCGCATGTTCAGGAAGGTGGTGATAATGTTGATCGCCCCGAGGATCGAGGACGCGCCCGACAGATGCACCGCGAAGATCGCGAGGTCCATGGATATCCCGTCCTCGCTGGTGGACAGGGGCGCATACATGACCCAGCCAACGCCCGAGCCAAGCTGCCCGTTTCCCCCCGGACTAAGCAGGGAGGCAACCCCCAGCGTCGCCCCGGCAACATAGAGCCAGTAGGACAGGTTGTTCATGCGCGGAAACGCCATATCCGGAGCGCCGATCATCAGGGGCATGAAATAGTTGCCAAACCCCCCGAACAGCGCCGGAATCACCACGAAGAACATCATCAGGATGCCGTGGTAGGTGATCATCACATTCCAGAGGTGCCCGTTGGGCTGCCCGTCCAGCAGCATATACTGCACGCCGGGTTCCATCAGCTCCAGTCGCATGAAAACGGTCATGATGACGGATACCAGCCCCAGCGTTCCGGCCGTGAACAGGTAAAGAATTCCGATATCCTTGTGATTGGTGGACATGAACCAGCGGGTGAAAAAGCCCGGCTTGGCATGTCCGTCGTGGGTGTGCGTGGCTGCATCTGCCATTTTTTGTTCTCCTGACACCTGTCCCAAATTAAAGGCGAATCCGGGATGCGGATTCACTGTCTCCCGTCAGGAGGATAGCTTGCGACTTGATCTAGATCAATAAAGAACAGCCAAAATTTGACATAGATCAATTGTCGCAGGGGGTCAGGCCGGATTTTCCCCGAAAACCGCGTCGAAATTGCGCCGCAGGGCGATGTCCACGTCCTCCATCGTTACCGGCAGGCCCAGATCGACAAGGCTGGTGACGCCATAGTTGCGGATGCCGCAGGGGACGATGCCGCCGAAGTGGTCCAGATCCGGTTCCACGTTCAGCGAGATGCCGTGGAAGGTGACCCAGCGGCGGATGCGCACGCCGATGGCGGCGATTTTGTCCTCGGCCGGGGTGCCGTCGGGCAGGGGGGGCTTGTCCGGACGCACGACCCAGACCCCGACGCGGCCCGTGCGCCGCTCGCCGATGACGTTGAAATCGGCCAGCGTGCGGATAACCCAGTCTTCCAGATTGTTGACGTATTGGCGCACATCGCGCCCGCGCCGGTTCAGATCCAGCATCGCATAGGCCACCCGCTGCCCGGGGCCGTGGTAGGTGTATTCGCCGCCGCGGCGCGCCTGGTAAACGGGAAAGCGGTCGTGATCCAGCAGATCGGCCGGATCGGCGCTGGTGCCGGCGGTATAAAGGGGGGGATGTTCCAGCAGCCAGACCTGTTCGTCCCGCGTCCCGTCCAGAATGCCGCCGACCCGCGATTCCATCCGCTCCAGCGCCTGCGGATAGGGGGTCAGGCCCTGCGATATTGTCCATTCCACCATGATTTTCCCTGCCTTGCGGATTTTTTCACCCCCGCCACCATATTCCCCCTTTTCAGGGCTTCACAAGCCCAAAAGCCGGTGCTATACGGCGCCACATCTCAAGTGCGGTCGTGGCGGAATTGGTAGACGCGCAGCGTTGAGGTCGCTGTGGGGTAACTCCCGTGGAAGTTCGAGTCTTCTCGACCGCACCAGACATTTCCTACCAGGGGCCGGATTGGCCGAAGGGCCGGCCGGCGGTGACGGGCGGGGGTCTTGTTGCAAAACACTCCTTTTACATGTATATTCAGCCGGATAGGTCTTGGTAGATGGTGATCGATTCGGTGCTTTTATTAGCTGTGCCTGATTACTGCCGCAATATCCCAACGAATAGGACGTCAGATATGCATATTAAATACGGTTCCTTGCGCAACTTTCGTGAAAACGAAAGCGGGGGCATCACCATATTTGTCATCATCCTTTTCCTGATCATGGTTGTGGGCGGCGGAATGGCCGTGGATTTCATGCGTCAGGAAACCATGCGGGCCGATCTGCAGAATGCGCTGGACCGCGGGGTTCTGGCGGCCGCCTCTTTCAAGCAGGGGAACGACCCGGAACAGGTCGTGCAGGATTACCTCGATTCCCGTTCCTTCCGCGATTATACCTATGACCTGAACGTGAATTCCCAGCTTTCGCTGAATTCCCGTCTTGTGACGGCGGATGCCTCTGTCCGGATCAACACGTTCTTTTTGAAGATCATCGGCATCAACCAGCTGTCGGCCGTGGCGCACGGGGTTGCCAAGGAAGCCATCACCAATGTGGAAATCTCGCTGGTGCTGGACGTGTCCGGCTCTATGGCCTGGAACGGCAAGATGACCAAGCTGCAGAATGCGGCCCGCGAATTCGTCGATACGGTTCTGACGGATACCACGCGCGAAAAAACCACCATATCGGTTGTGCCCTATTCCGCGCAGGTGAATCCGGGGGCGGCGCTGGCCTCTAAATACAATGTGAACATCTGGCAGAATTACGACTATTGCCTGGCTATTCCGGCCTCGGATTACTACACGACGGAGCTGCTGCCGACGACGCAATACGATCAGGAACAGCACTGGCGCTGGAGAAGCGGCCACTACTGGTGCCCGACCTCCGATCGCCAGATCCTGCCGTTTTCCAACAATAATACCGTTTTGAAAAACATGATCTCCAATCTGTACGGGCAGGGGAATACATCATCCTATATGGGGATGAAATGGGGCGTTGCCCTGCTGGACCCGGAGACGCAGCCGGTTACCGCCGGTCTGGTCGGGGACGGTGTGGTGGATGCCTCTTTTGCCAACCGGCCCGGGCCTTATGCGGATCCCTCGACCTCCAGCAGTGATGACACGTTGAAGGTGGTTATCCTGATGACGGACGGGGTGAATACCACCCACAAGCGGGTCAAGGACTGGTATTACGACAGGCATTCGCCGGCCTACTGGCATCGCCATTCGATTTCCTACAGCTCCAGCAAGCTGGAAACAGTCGTTAACTGGCGCGAGGGGGATCGCCGTCTGGACCATATCTGCACCGCGGCCAAGGAGGCCGGGATTATCATTTATACCATCGGTTTCGAGGTTGCCGGCACCGCAGCCGAGGGGAAGATGCGCAACTGTGCCACTTCGCCCAACAATGCGTTTCTGGTGGAAGGGGTGGAAATTTCCGATGCCTTCCGTGTTATCGCCAATGACATCGACCAGCTGAAGTTGATCCAGTGATGGAAATGCTGAAATCCTTCCTGAAAGACGAATCCGCCAACCCGACGGTGGAATTCGTTCTGGTGGCGCCGATGTTTTTCTGGCTGATCTTTTCGGTTTTCGAATCCGGCTGGCTGATGACGCGCCAGATGATGCTGGAACGTGGACTGGATCTGATGGTGCGGGATTTGCGCATCGGGGTTTACGGGCCGTCGCCGACCCACGACCTTCTGAAACAGAAGATTTGCGAATATTCCTCGGTTTTCAAGGATTGCGAGAATTCCGTGCATCTGGAGCTGGACGTGCTGAACCGGGGCTCGCTGGGCAATGCGGGCACCTCCAACATCGGCTGCGTGGACCGCACGGGGGCTGTGACGCCGGTCACCTCGGTGACGCCGGGCTCGCGCGGGGATATCATGTTCGTGCGGGCCTGCATCGTGGTCGATCCGCTGTTGCCGGGCACGGGACTGGGCGCCTTGCTGACCAAGGACCCCTCGGGCGGATTTGATATGGTCGCCTTTTCGGCCTTCATGAACGAGCCGCTCTAGGCCATCACAAAGGATCCCTGCATGAAACTGTTCGGCAAGAATTTCGGTAACGACGAAAAAGGCACCATCACGATCGAATTCGTGATCTGGCTGCCGTTTCTGTTGCTCTGGTTTGTGGGGACGGCGGTCTGGTTCGACGCCTACCGCACCCGCAGCCACGCCGCCAAGGTGACCTATACCATCGGCGATCTGGTGTCGCGCAGCGAGATCCTGACCCTGAGCGACATCGACAACCTCTATGCGCTGGAACAACGCATGTTGCCGCGCATCAGCAACGGTCTGGGCCTGCGGGTTACCAGTGTCGAATACCACGACGACGGCGCCGGCGGGTTGATCCATTCCGTGCAGTGGTCGCAGACCCGTGGCAGTAATATCAGCCCGATGACGGATGCGGATATCGATCCGGCCGAAATGCCGATCATGTCGCCGCTGGAAACGGTCGTGATTGTGGATACCTATGTGCCCTATATCCCGATGGTGGACTGGGTTGGCATTACCAGCAAAACCCTGCGGACCTCGGTCATCAACGCCCCGCGCTTTTATCCGTCCGTGACGCTGGACAACGGCTAGGGCGGGCCTACACCCTGAATAAAATTTTTCCGGCGCGATACTCCCCGAGACCTCGTAAGCCTCTATCGCTCAATGGAAACACTATGGCATAAGGGCGTTAACAAAGGGTTTAAGGCGGCCCGGTTTTTCGCGGAAACGCGCAGACGCGGCGGGAAATTTGCCACCAGCGGGGGGAATATGGACAATCTGGCGATTTTGAAAAAGCTTCCGGCGGTATTTCTGCCCGAACCGCTTGTGGCGCGGCTGTATCCCCGCCGCCCTGTCTATCGCGGCGCCATGATCGACCCCAAGGCCTATGTCGTTGGAGAGCTGTCAAACGCCATGACGCCCCCCGAAGCGGCGCTGGATATCGAGCGCGGCCGCCAGAAGCTGCGCGATGTCGCGGCGCGTTTCGATGCGCGGGCAACCGGTTTGGCCCGGACAGAGGATCTGGTGGTGCAGGGGGCCGAAGGGCCGCTGGCGGCGCGTCTTTATACGGACCATGCGGCGGGCGGGCCGGCGCGTCCTGCGATGGTCTATTACCACGGCGGCGGTTTTGTGCAGGGGGACCTCGACAGCCACCAGCATACCTGCGCCAAGCTGGCGAAATGGTGGGGCGGGGTGGTGATCGCGGTCGATTACCGTCTGGCCCCCGAGCACCCGTTCCCCGCCGCCCCCGAGGATGCCATCGCCGCCTTTGGCGACATCCATGCACGGGCCGGTGAACTGGGGATAGATCCCGCGCGGCTGGG
>JALWQC010000206.1 GCA_027080755.1 Paracoccaceae bacterium | reverse complement strand
GTTTTCGGCGCTCTGGTGCATATCGCCGGCGCGAAAGCGGATCAGGAGGCCGTGGCCGAATTGCTGTCTGTCAAAGACGACAATCCGGATGATCTGGAAGCCCTCGACGCGGTTTGGGAAGAAAGCGAAGTCACCTTTGCCCCCGACCCCAATGCCGGCTGCCCACAGGTGCGCGACATGCTCGCGACCATGGACACGCCCCGTAACGCACCGCCCACAGCGGCAGAATAAGGAGACAGATAATGCATCATTTTCTGTATGGAGTTTACCCCTATATCGCAACCGCCGTTCTTTTGATCGGCTCCATTGCCCGCTATGAACGGGACCCTTTCACGTGGAAATCATCCTCGAGCCAGCTTTTGCGCCGCAAACAGCTGATTATGGGGTCTATCCTGTTCCATGTGGGCGTTCTGACCATTTTCTTTGGTCACCTGATCGGCCTGCTGACCCCGCTGGCCCTGTTCGAAGCCTTGGGCGTCAGCCACACCGCCAAGCAAATTCTGGCGATGACAGCAGGCGGCATTGCCGGCATCATGGCGCTGGTGGGGGGCGGTATGCTTGCCCACCGCCGCCTGACAGACCCGCGCATCCGTGCCAACTCCAGCTTTGCCGATACGGCCATTCTGTTGCTGCTGCTGATGCAACTGGTGCTGGGGCTGACCACCATTCTGGTTTCCGCCCAACATCTGGACGGCGAAGAAATGATCAAACTGATGAAATGGGCACAGGGTATCGCCTATTTTGACGGCAATGCCGCCAGCTATATCGAGGATGTGAACATCATCTTCAAGCTGCACATCTTCGTCGGTCTGACCATCTTCCTGGTATTCCCCTTCACCCGTCTGGTGCATATGCTGTCGGTTCCGGTTCGCTATGTCACCCCGTGGCGCAAGGGCTATCAGATCGTGCGTTCGCGCCGTCAAGGGGATGCGAAATGAGCGAGCAATCCAAACCGCTGTTTCCCGATGTATCGGTGAACGGTCAGGAAATCTCTGCCGCAGCAATTGCGGCAGAGGCCCAGAACCACGCCGCCCCCAAGGACAAGCCCGGCTGGGCCTGGCGGGACGGCGCGCGGGCGCTGGTGATCCGCGAGTTGCTGTTGCAGGAAGCGCGCAAGCGTGACTTGCAGCCGCAACCGGCAGAGGTGGAACCGGGCAAATTCGAAACCGACGAAGAAGCCCTGATCCGCCAATTGCTGGATCTGGCGCTGGACCCCGAAGCCCCTTCCCCCGAGGCGGTTTTGCAGGTCTACAAGGCGCAACCGGACATGTTCCGCGCCCCGACCCTGTATGAGCCGTCCCATATCCTCTTTGCGGTGGATCCAGCGGATCCGGCCTCTGCCGAGGAAGCCACAAACAAGGCCAAAGCCGCGCTGGCAACGCTTCAGGACAACCCGCGTGCCTTTGCGCAACTGGCCAAGGAGCTGTCGGATTGCCCCTCCAAGGAAGCCGGCGGCCAGCTGGGCCAGATCGTCAGTGGCGACACCGTGCCGGAGTTCGAGGCCGCCATGGACGCCATGGACGTCGGGGCACTGTCGCGCGAACCCGTCGCCACGCGCTATGGCCTGCACATCCTGCGTCTGGACGCCAAGGCCGTGGGCG
>JALWQC010000205.1 GCA_027080755.1 Paracoccaceae bacterium | reverse complement strand
GCCCTCCCCATGGGGGAGGTCCGGGCGCTGCCAGGCAAGCCGGGCGGGGTGTTCGGTTGCGGTATTGCCAGGGTCTTTGGTCCCCACCCAAACAAACCCCTTGCCAACACGGGATATCCCCTGTATTTGGGCAGCTTCTGCAAGGACTCCACCAGAATCAAGGTGACCTGTTATTGGGCCCGCTGGTGATGTTGAAAAGGAAAATACGGCATGAACGCCAATGAACTACGCGATAAAACGCCTGATCAGCTCCGTGAGGAACTGGCCAAGCTGAAGAAAGAGAGCTTTAACCTGCGATTCCAGCAGGCGACAGGCCAGATGGAAAACACTTCACGCATGAAAGCCGCCCGTCGGGAAGCTGCCCGCGTGAAGACGATCCTCAACGAAAAAGCCGCCGCTGCGGCCGAATAAGGGTGTAAAAGATGCCTAAGAGAATTCTATCCGGTGTCGTAACCAGCAACGCCAACGAACAGACTGTTACAGTTTCCGTTGAACGCCGCTTTACGCACCCTGTTCTGAAGAAAACCATTCGTAAGTCCAAGAAATACCGGGCGCACGATGAAAAGAATGCTTTCAACGTAGGGGATCAGGTCCGTATCCAGGAATGCGCCCCTAAGTCGAAAACTAAACGCTGGGAAGTCATCGCCGAATAGGCGGGGCTCCGGCATAATCGAAACCGTGGGGCCTTCAACTGCATTTGGTCCCCACAGGTCGGGAGAAACATTATGATCCAGATGCAGACTAATCTGGATGTTGCTGACAACTCCGGCGCTCGCCGTGTTCAGTGCATCAAGGTTCTAGGCGGTTCTCATCGTAGATACGCCTCTGTGGGTGATATTATTGTTGTTTCCGTGAAAGAAGCCATTCCGCGCGGTCGCGTGAAGAAGGGTGACGTTCACAAGGCAGTAGTAGTACGCACACGTAAAGAAGTTCGTCGCGAAGATGGCACCGCCATCCGGTTCGACACCAACGCGGCAGTGATGCTGAACAACGCCGGCGAGCCGATCGGCACCCGTATCTTCGGGCCGGTTGTTCGCGAGCTGCGCGCCAAGAACTTCATGAAAATTATCTCTCTTGCTCCGGAGGTGCTGTAATGGCTGCCAAGCTCCGCAAAGGCGATAAGGTTATTGTTCTTACCGGCAAGGATAAGGGCAAAGAGGGCCAGATCTCGAAGATCCTGCCGGCCAAAGGCAAGGCAATCGTCGAGGGTGTGAATATGGCAATCCGCCATACGAAACAGAGCCAGACTTCGCAAGGTGGTCGCGTGCCCATGGCCGTTGCTATCGATCTTTCCAACATCGCACTGGTTGACCCCAAAGAGGGCGGCCCGACCCGCGTTGGCTTCCGTATGGAAGGCGACAAGAAGGTCCGTTACGCGAAAAAATCGGGGGAAGTGATCAATGGCTGATTATACGCCTCGCCTGAAAGCGCAGTATAACGATTCCGTTCGTGCCGCGCTGAAAGAAGAATTCGGCTACAAGAACGACATGATGATTCCCAAGCTGGAAAAAATCGTTCTGAACATGGGTGTCGGGGAAGCTGTCGCAGACAGCAAGAAAATCCGCTCTGCCCAGGCCGATCTGATGGCAATTGCAGGCCAGATGCCTGTCATCACCAAAGCCAAGAAATCCATCGCGGGTTTCAAGGTGCGTGAAGACATGCCGCTGGGCGTCAAGGTTACGCTGCGCGGTGACCGGATGTTCGAATTCCTCGACCGTCTGATCACAGTGGCGATGCCGCGCATCCGCGATTTTCGCGGTGTGAACGGCAAAAGCTTTGACGGACGTGGCAACTATGCCATGGGCCTGAAAGAGCATATCGTATTCCCGGAAATCGAGTTCGACAAAGTCGACCAGATCTGGGGCATGGATATCGTAATTTGCACCACCGCGGATTCCGATGCTGAAGCGAAAGCGCTGTTGAAGCAATTCAACATGCCTTTCACGAACTGAGCGCGGAAGGAGAGAAAATATGGCTAAAGTTGCTATGATCCAACGCGAACTCAAGCGTCAACGTTTGGTGGCCAAATACGCCGACAAACGCGCCGCGCTGAAAGAGATCGCGAATAACAAGGACCTGCCGGTCGAGGAACGCTTCAAGGCGAACCTGAAACTGGCGAAACTGCCGCGCAATTCCTCGGCTACACGGTTGCACAACCGTTGCCTGGTTTCCGGTCGTCCGAAGGCTTACTACCGTAAGCTTAAAATGTCCCGTATCGCGCTGCGCGATTTGGCCTCTATCGGCCAGATCCCCGGCATGGTCAAATCCAGCTGGTAAGGAGGGTATACAATGAACTTGAACGATCCTCTCGGCGATATGCTGACACGTATCCGCAACGCCCAGCTGCGCGGTAAATCCTCCACCCATACGCCGGCTTCCAAGCTGCGTGCCTGGGTTCTGGACGTGCTGAAATCCGAAGGCTACATTCGTGGCTATGAAACTGGAACCGATGCCGACGGCAAACCGGAAATCACCATCGAGTTGAAATACTACGATGACGAGCCGGTAATCCGCGAGCTGAAGCGTGTATCGACCCCCGGTCGCCGCGTTTATGCCGGTGTGAAAGACATCCCCGTAGTCCGTCAGGGCCTCGGAATCGCGATCGTCTCCACACCGAAAGGTGTTATGTCTGATGCACAGGCCCGTGCCGACAATGTCGGTGGCGAAGTCTTGTGCACAATCTTCTAAGGGGGCTGGTATGTCTCGAATTGGTAAAAAACCGGTCGAGCTTCCTGGCGGCGTTTCGGCGTCCGTCTCGGGCCAGACCATCGAAGTCAAGGGGCCGAAAGGCACCCGTTCGTTCCGCGCTACGGATGATGTAACCATCACCGTGGATGACAATGTAGTGACCATCAAGCCGCGTGGCACGTCCAAACGGGCGCGTCAGCAGTGGGGGATGTCCCGCACACAGGTTGCAAACCTGGTGCAGGGTGTGACCGAAGGTTTCAAGAAAGAGCTTGAAATCAACGGTGTTGGCTACCGCGCACAGCTGCAGGGCAAAACCCTGAAACTGTCGCTGGGCTATTCCCACGATGTGAACTTCGAAGTTCCTGAAGGTATCACAATCACCGTTCCCAAACCGACCGAAATCATTGTCGAAGGCAATGACCAGCAGGTTGTCGGGCAGGTGGCTGCGAATATTCGCGCCTGGCGTAAACCCGAGCCCTACAAGGGCAAAGGTATCCGCTACAAGGGCGAATATATCTTCATGAAAGCCGGTAAGAAGAAATAGGAGCGCACGATATGGCAATTTCTAAAAGAGAGTTGTTCCTTAAGCGTCGCATGCGCACCCGGAGCAAACTGCGCAAAACGGCCAATGGTCGTCCGCGTCTTAGCGTTCACCGTTCAAGCAAGAACATCTCGGTTCAGTTGATCGACGATGCACAGGGTGTTACCCTGGCATCGGCCTCGACCCTCGAGAAGGACTTGGGCTATGTGGGCAAAAACAACATGGAAGCAGCAGCCAAGGTCGGCTCGGCAATCGCCGAACGTGCCAAAAAGGCCGGTGTGGAAGATGTGTATTTCGATCGCGGCGGTTTCCTGTTCCACGGGAAAATCAAAGCACTCGCTGATGCTGCCCGCGAGGGCGGCCTGAAATTCTAGGAGAGCGATTATGGCAAGAGAAGACAATCGCCGGGGTAAGCGTCGCGATCGCGAGGAAACGCCGGAATTCGCCGATCGCCTCGTAGCGATCAACCGCGTGTCCAAGACGGTGAAAGGTGGTAAACGCTTCGGCTTTGCAGCCCTCGTCGTTGTGGGTGACCAGAAGGGCCGCGTGGGCTTTGGTAAAGGTAAGGCCAAGGAGGTTCCCGAAGCAATTCGCAAGGCAACCGAGCAGGCCAAACGCCAGATGATCCGCGTGCCGCTGCGTGAAGGCCGCACCCTGCACCACGACATGAACGGTCGTCACGGGGCAGGCAAGGTTGTGATGCGGACGGCGCCTGCCGGTACCGGTATCATCGCCGGTGGTCCGATGCGTGCAGTGTTCGAAATGGTCGGCATTCAGGACGTTGTGTCCAAGTCGATCGGCTCGCAGAACCCTTACAACATGATCCGTGCAACGATGGACGGGCTCCGCAAGGAATCCAGCCCGCGCAATGTTGCCCAGCGTCGTGGGAAAAAGGTTTCCGACATTCTGCCCAAAACCGACGCAGCTCCGGCCGGGAAATCCGCCGAAGCCGCCGAAGCGTAAGGAGCTGGACAATGGCTAAAACAATCGTTGTAAAGCAGGTCGGCTCGCCGATCCGCCGCCCCAAGGACCAGCTGGCTACGCTGAAGGGTCTGGGCCTCAACAAAATGCACAAAACCCGCGAGCTGGAGGATACCCCCTCCATCCGCGGCATGGTCCGCAAGGTTTCGCATATGGTCGAAATCATCGAGGAAAAAGGCTAGGGCAACCGGCCTGTGCATGAAATTCAAAACGCCCCGCTGGAGACAGCGGGGCGTTTTTTGTGAATAGGGGGGCACGGGCCAATATGGCGGGTGCGCTTTGGCGCCATCCCCTCTTGAACCTGCGGGCCATCCCGTCTATACGCACGCGGTGGACTGCCGTTCACAGAATCAAATGCAATGCCGTGTTTGCCCCTTTCGACGCTTATTCGGGGGTAGTTCCGGCCAAAGGAGATAGCGTCATGAAATTGAATCAACTTCGCGATAACGAAGGTGCCACTAAATCCCGCAAGCGCGTAGGGCGCGGCCCCGGTTCGGGCAAGGGTAAAATGGGTGGCCGCGGTATCAAGGGTCAGAAATCCCGTTCGGGTGTAGCGATCAACGGCTACGAAGGTGGCCAGATGCCGCTCTATATGCGCCTGCCCAAGCGTGGCTTCAACATGCGCAACCCGAAGAAATTCGCGGTTATCAACCTGGGGATCCTGCAGAAGTTCATCGACGACAAGAAGATCGACCCCAAGAAGGACATCACAGAGGATGTTCTGGTGGAATCCGGTCTGGTCCGTCGCAAGCTGGACGGCGTGCGCCTGCTGGCCAAAGGGGAACTGAAATCCAAGGTCTCGCTGACCGTTACCGGTGCTTCCAAGGCAGCTGTAGCCGCGGTAGAGGCTGCCGGCGGTTCGGTCACTTTGCCGGAATAACCCGATAGTGGCGCGAAAGCCTTGCGGGCGTCGCCTGCGGGGCTTACATCAGATATGGTGAAAATATTTCGCGCCGCTGGGAACCCCTGAAGGGTCCGGCGGCGCAGTTTTGGGAGGGCCAGACATGGCATCGGCAGCAGAACAGATGGCGGCAAACATGAGCTGGGGCTCGTTTGGCAAGGCCAAAGAGCTTCAACAGCGGATATGGTTCGCGCTTGGCCTGTTGGTGGTCTACCGGATCGGGACCTATATCCCCGTTCCCGGCATCGACGCGGTGCAGTTGAAGGCCTTTTTCGAACAGACGGCCGGTGGCATCGGGGGCATGCTCAACATGTTCACCGGCGGTGCGGTCAGCCGTATGGCGATTTTCTCGCTGGGGATCATGCCGTATATTTCGGCCTCTATTATCATCCAGCTTCTGACATCCCTTATTCCGCAGCTTGAATCGCTGAAAAAGGAAGGGGAGCAGGGGCGCAAGAAGATCAACCAGTATACCCGCTATGCGACCGTATTTCTGGCCCTGTTCCAGTCCTACGCCATCGCGGTCGGCCTGGAATCGCAGGGGCTGGCCACGGATCCGGGGCTGTTTTTCCGCGCCTCCGTGATGATCACCCTTGTCGGCGGGACCATGTTCCTGATGTGGCTGGGGGAACAGATTACCTCGCGCGGGATCGGTAACGGGATTTCCCTGATTATCTATACCGGTATTGTCGCCGGCCTGCCGCGGGCGCTGGCGCAGTTCTTTGCCTCGGGGCGTTCCGGCGCGCTTAGTCCGGCGATGGTGATTATTGTCATGGTCATGGTCGTTGCCGTGGTGACATTTGTTGTGTTCATGGAGCGCGCCCTGCGCAAGATCCACATCCAGTATCCCAAGCGTCAGGTCGGCATGAAGGTCTACGGCGGCGAAAGCAGCCACCTGCCGGTCAAGCTGAACCCGTCGGGCGTTATCCCCGCGATTTTCGCCAGCTCGCTTCTGCTGATGCCGACAACGATCGCAACCTTTTCCGGCGGCGACAGCACCGGCATTATTTCCACCATTGCCGCCTATATGGGCCGTGGCCAGCCGCTGCACATGCTGCTTACGGCCGCTCTGGTGATCTTTTTCGCCTATTTCTATACGGCCAATGTGGCGTTCAAAACCGACGAGGTGGCCGATAACCTGAAAAAGCAGGGCGGCTTTGTGCCGGGGATCCGGCCGGGCAAGAAAACGGCGCAGTATCTGGACTATGTCATGAACCGTTTGCTGGTTGTCGGGTCGCTGTATCTGGCCGGTGTGGTTCTGCTGCCCGAGGTCCTGACCTCCAAGGCGCATGTCCCGTTCTATTTCGGCGGCACGTCGCTGCTGATTATCGTATCGGTTACGATGGACACGATTACGCAGGTTCAGTCGCATATGCTGGCGCACCAGTATGAAAGCCTGATCGAGAAATCCAAACTGCGCGGCAAGGGCAAGAACCGCGCCAAGGCGAGGAAACGTAAATGAACATAATTCTGCTTGGCCCGCCGGGTGCCGGTAAGGGAACACAGGCCCAGCGTCTGGTCGCCGAACGGGGTATGGTGCAGCTTTCCAC
>JALWQC010000204.1 GCA_027080755.1 Paracoccaceae bacterium | reverse complement strand
CGTCGAGCGGGTGCGGCTGGCCACAAAGGCGATGGAAACCGCGCGAAAGGCGGGGGAAGTCATCTCCCGCGACGTTGAGGCGGACACCGAGGTCGCCAAGGGGACCATCGTCGGCATCGGCATGCGGTCCCACGCCGGCATTGCGCAACGGATGTTCAAGGCGCTGTCGGACGACGGGATCAATATCAAGGTTATCACCACCTCGGAAATCAAGGTTTCTGTTCTGGTAGACCGGAAATATATGGAACTCGCCGTCCAGTCGCTGCATGATGCCTTTGAACTGGATAAAGCGTCATAAAGGGGGCCGCCGTTGCCCGAGGACAAGCCGGAAAAAGGGGTTGATTCCCGCACGCTGCTGAAACGCCTGCGCGACATCCTTGCCGAACAGGGCGAGGGGCAGGAGCGGCTGGACAAAATCACCTATATCATCGCCTGTTCGATGGATGCGGATGTGTGTTCGATCTACCTGCGGCGCGACGAAAAAACACTGGAGCTGTGCGCGACAGAGGGGCTTAACCCCGAATCCGTCCACCAGACCCGCCTGCGTGTCGGGCAGGGGCTGGTCGGGCGCATTGCCGAACAGGCCCGCCCGGTGCAGGCCATGGATGCCCCCGCTGCCAAGGGGTTCCGCTACATGCCCGAAACCGGCGAAGAGGTGTTTTCCTCTTTCCTTGGCGTGCCGATCCAGCGTCTGGGCGAGGTCCTCGGCGTGCTGGTTGTGCAAAGCAAGGACCCCCGCCAGTTTACCGAGGATGAAATCTACGGTCTGGAAGTGGTGGCCATGGTTATCGCGGAAATGGCCGAGCTGGGCGCCTTTACCGCCGAAAACCAGCAAGCCATGTCCATGCCCCACCAGCGCCCGTTTTTCGCCAAAGGGCTGGTCGGACAAGAGGGCGTCGCCGTCGGCCATGTGGTGCTGCATGAACCCAACATCGTGATTTCCAACCCCGTGGCCGATGACCCCGAGGTGGAAAAACGCCGCCTTTCGCAGGCCTTCCAGACCCTGCAAACCGAAATCGACCGCATGCTGAAGGCCGACCGGATTGCCGTCAAAGGCGAACACCGCGAGGTGCTGGAAGCCTACCGCATGTTCGCCCACGACAAGGGCTGGCGCCAGCGGATGGAGGTTTCCATAGATCGCGGACTGGCCGCCGAGGTCGCCGTGGAAAAGGAACAGTCCAACACCCGCACCCGTATGGAACGGGTGACGGATCCCTACCTGCGCGAACGTCTGCACGATCTGGACGACCTGTCCAACCGCCTGTTGCGTATCCTGACGGGGCGCGACGGCAACGGCGCGGACCTGCCCGAGGATGCCATCCTCGTCGCCCGCAACATCGGCCCTGCCGAGCTGCTGGACTATGGCCGCAAGCTCAAAGGCGTGGTGTTGGAGGAAGGCTCCGTCGGCTCGCACGCGGCTATTGTTGCCCGCGCCCTGGCCATTCCGCTGGTGATCCAGGCCGCCCGCATCACGCGCGAGGCCCTGAACGGCGACGAAATTCTGGTGGACGGGGACGCCGGCCTTGCCCATCTGCGCCCCGACGAAACCGTAAAAAGCGCCTTCATGGAAAAAGTCGCCATGCGCGAGGAAGCACAGGAAGAATACGCCGCCCTGCGCGACCTGCCCGCCATTTCCACCGACGGACAGCGTATCCGGCTGGAAATGAATGCCGGGCTGATGGCGGATCTGCCCTCGCTGCACAGTTCCGGCGCCGAGGGGGTCGGCCTCTATCGCACAGAGCTGCAGTTCCTGTTGCGCTCCAGCGTGCCGCGCCGGCGGGAACAGTCCGATCTGTATGCGCGGGTTCTGGATGCCGCGGGGGACAAGCCGGTTACCTTCCGCACGCTCGATATCGGCTCGGACAAGGTGCTGCCCTATATGAAACGGCAGGACGAGCCGAACCCCGCCCTCGGCTGGCGCGCGATCCGGCTGGGGCTGGACCGGCCCGGGCTTATGCGGATGCAGTTCCAGACGCTGATCCGGGCCTCCAAGGGGCGGCCTTTGCGGATCATGTTCCCGATGGTGGCCCAGTTCGACGAATTCCGCGACGCCCGCCAGATGCTTCTGGACGAGCTGGCCGCCGAGCGCCAGAAACGCCATGCCGTCCCGCGCGACGTCAAGATCGGCGCAATGCTGGAAACCCCCAGCCTTGCCTTTGCCCCCGACCAGTTTTTCGAAATGGCCGACTTCATTTCCATCGGTGGCAACGATCTGAAACAGTTTTTCTTTGCCGCCGATCGGGAAAACGAGCGGGTGCGGCGGCGGTATGACACGCTGAACGTCAGTTATCTGAATTTCATCGAGCAGATCGCGCAGAAATGCGACCAGATCGGCACCCCCGTATCCTTCTGCGGCGAGGATGCAGGCCGCAGCGTGGACGCCCTTGCCTTTGCCGCGATGGGGCTGCGGACGCTATCGATGCGACCGGCCTCTATCGGGCCGATAAAACGGCTGATCCGCTATGTCGATCTGGGCAAGACCAAGGCGGTGATCGACGCGGCGCGGGCCTCGGGGGATCAATCCGTGCGCCCCGCGTTGGAGGCATGGCTGACCTCTATCGGGGCGCCCTATTTCTGATGCGCCGGCCCCGCCTTGTGATCATGCTGAAAGAGCCGCGCGCCGGACAGGTAAAAACCCGTCTGGGGCGCGATATCGGCATGACGGCCGCGGCCAACTGGTTCCGCCGGCACAGCGCCCGCCTGATCCGCAGCCTGCAGGACCCGCGCTGGGAAATGCGCCTGTCGGTTACCCCCGCCCCCGCCGCCCTGAACAGCCGCGTCTGGCCGGCCCGCATTCCGCGCGATGCCCAGATCCGTGGCGATCTGGGGGCGCGGATGCGTCATATCCTGCACACCACCCCCGCCGGCCCCGTGGTTCTGATGGGGGGGGATATTCTGGGGGTTGGGCGCAGGGATATCGCACAGGCTTTTGCGGTACTGGGGCACAACGACTATGTCTTCGGACCGGCAGAGGATGGCGGTTTCTGGCTGGCAGGGGCCAGACGCGGCGCCCGCCCGCTGGCCCCGAAGCTGTTCGAAAATGTGCGCTGGTCTTGCGAGCACAGCCTTGCCGACACCCTTGCCACGCTTGACGGCGCGCCTTGCGGTTTCGTTGCGCACCGTCGGGATGTGGATACGCTTGCGGACCTTGCGTCAGCCCGCCCCAACGGGTAACCATAGCCAAAACAAGGGGGATACACTTATGATCGGACGCCTGAACCACGTCGCCATTGCCGTGCCGGATCTGGAGGCCGCCGCCGCCCAGTATCGCGACACGCTCGGGGCCAGGGTCAACCCGCCGCAGGACGAGCCGGACCACGGCGTGACCGTCGTTTTCATAGAACTGCCCAACACGAAAATAGAGCTGCTGCACCCGCTGGGCGACAACAGCCCGATCACTGCCTTTCTGGCGAAAAACCCCGCCGGCGGCATTCACCACATCTGCTACGAGGTGGACGACATACTGGCCGCCCGCGACCGTCTGACCGAATCCGGCGCCCGCGTTCTGGGTGGTGGCGAGCCCAAAATCGGGGCGCATGGAAAACCGGTGCTTTTCCTGCATCCCAAAGATTTCAACGGCACCCTTATCGAACTGGAACAGGTGTAACATGGCCATCACATCCGCCCTCGTGCTGTTTGCCGTTATCTGGTTCATGCTGTTTCTGATGGCCCTGCCCATCGGCATGCGCAGTCAGGAGCAGGACGGCGAGGTCGTGCCGGGCACACCTGCCTCGGCGCCGGTCAACCCCGATATCGGCCGCAAGGTCCTGTGGGTCACAGCCATCACCCTGCTGCTGTGGATCCCGCTGGTGTGGTTTATCACCTCGGGCATATTGTCGATCCGCGACATCGACTTTTACAACCGCATGGGGCCGCCTAAATAGACGCCGCCAGATCCTCCAGCGCCATGCGGGCCTGTTCCAGACGCGCGGGGTCGCTGGCGCGCACCACCACATTCGCCCCGTAAACCCCGTCCTTCACAAAGGGGTAGGAGCCGAAGGAAACGTCCGGATTTTGTGCCGCCAGATCCGCCAGCCGCGCGGCAAAACGCCCCTCGGGGGCGGCAAAGGGCACGCTGGCCGACAGCAGGGGGCGCCCGCCCTTCAGGCCGGGCAGCACGGATTCCACCATCGCGTGGAACACGGCCGGAACGCCGGCCATCACATGCACATTGCCCAGCCGGAACCCGGGCGCCCGTGACACCGGATTGTCAATCAGATCCGCCCCGTCCGGTATCCGCGCCATGCGCAACCGCGCAGCGTTCAGCTCTTTTTCCGGATCCTTGTAGTTGGTGGCCAGCATGGCGCGCGCATCCTCGCGAATACCGATCCCCACACCAAAGGCGGCGGCAACCGCATCGGCGGTAATATCGTCATGCGTCGGCCCGATCCCGCCCGAGGTAAACACATAGTCATAGCGCCCGCGCAGCGCATCGAGCGCGGCGACAATATCCCCCTGTTCATCTCCGACAACACGCACCTCTCGCAAATCAATGCCCGCGTCGGTCAGCTTTCCGGCCAGAAACCGCGTGTTGGTATCCTGCGTGCGACCGGACAGGATTTCATCCCCGATCACCAGCATCGCCGCCGTTGGGTTGCTCATTGGTCTGCTCCTTGTCAAAAACCCTGCCGCGCGATAGGCAGGGGCATGGACTATCCCCGCCCCCTGATCCGCGCAACTCTGGTGCAAAGATACAAGCGTTTTCTGGCCGACGTAAAGCTGGAGAATGGCAAAACCGTCACCGCGCATTGCGCCAACCCCGGTTCCATGGCGGGGCTGAAGGATCCGGGGCTGACTGTCTGGCTGGAGCCCAACGACAACCCCAAACGCAAGCTGCGCTATAGCTGGGAACTGGCGGAACTGCCCGACGGCAATCTGGTTTGCGTCAACACCGCCATGGCCAACAAAATCGTGGCCGAGGCCCTGCACGCCCGCAAGATCCCCGCGCTGGCCCCCTATCCCGACATCCGCCCCGAGGTCAAATACGGCCAGTCCAGCCGCATCGATTTCCTGCTGCGTGCCAAAGACCTGCCCGATTGTTATCTGGAGGTCAAAAGCGTCACCCTGTCGCGCCGCCCGGGGCTGGCGGAATTTCCCGACTCGGTCACCAAACGCGGGACGAAACATTTGCAGGAACTGGCCGCGATGGTGGCCGCAGGGCAGCGCGCCGTGATGCTGTATCTGGTGCAACACAGCGGCGCACAACGCTTCACCCTTGCCCGCGACATAGACCCCGCCTACGCCGAAGCCTTCGCCAAGGCACGGGCCGCAGGGGTAGAGGTGCTGTGCTATGCCACCGATTTGTCGCACAAGGGGCAGTCGCTAGCGCGGGAACTGCCGCTAGACATTTAGCCCCGCATGGCGTTAGAAGATGGAAATCTCAGTATTAAAGGGGGCCGCGTGATGGCAGGTCAAAAACGGGGGCACCTGAACAAGGACGGCATCCTGATCTATGAAAAGCAGGATTTCGAGGGGATGCGAGCCTCGGGGCGGCTGGCGGCGGAAACGCTCGATATGATTATCGAACACGTCAAACCCGGCGTCACCACGGCCGAGCTGGACAAACGCATCCAGGACTATATCGAAAGCCGCGGCGCCATTTCCGCCACGATCGGCTATCGCGGGTATGAGCATGCCTCCTGTATCTCGCTGAACCATGTTGTCTGCCACGGTATCCCGTCGGACAAGCGGCTGAAGGACGGGGATATCCTGAACATCGACGTAACCTGCATTCTGGACGGCTGGTTCGGGGACACAAGCCGCATGTACAAGGTCGGCAAACTGTCCCGCAAGGCCGAGCGTCTGATCGACATCACCCATGATTCCCTGATGAAAGGGATAGAGCAGGTCAAACCCGGCAACACCTTTGGCGACATCGGCGCCGCCATTCAGGAATTCGTAGAGGGCTACCGCATGTCTGTCGTGCGCGATTTCTGCGGGCACGGGCTGGGGCAGGCCTTCCACACCGCGCCCAATGTGCTGCACTACGGGAAATGGGGCACGGGTCCGGTGTTGGAGCCGGGCATGTTCTTTACCATTGAACCGATGGTCAACCTCGGACGGCCCTCTACCAAGGTTCTGGCCGATGGCTGGACGGCCGTTACCCGCGACAAAACCCTGTCGGCGCAGTTTGAACATTCCATCGGTGTGACCGAAACCGGATACGAGATTTTCACCCTCTCGCCGGCGGGAAAATTCTATCCGACGTGGGATTAACCGCGAATTAACCAATGTGAAACACTCTGGCAGGATGAAAACCCTGCCCGATTCCCGTTTTGCCGAGGCCCCCGGCCTGTTCGATCTGGCAACCCCGATCGACAATACCCACCGCAGCAACCACCGGCGCCGCCTGCGCGCCCGTTTCATGCGCGCCGGCAGTGCGGCGCTGGCGGATTACGAATTGCTGGAACTGCTGCTGTTCCGCGCCATTCCCCGACGCGATGTCAAACCGCTGGCGAAATATCTGCTGGCGGAATTCGGGGACTTCAACCGCGTGATTTCCGCCCCGCCCGCCAGACTGTCACAGCTGCAGGGCGTCGGGGATGCCGTTATTCAGGAACTGAAAATCGTAGAGGCCGCCGCCCACCGTCTGGCACAGGCGCGGGTGCTGGGGCAGAATGTGCTGTCGTCCTGGGATGCCCTGATGAGCTACTGCAAAACGGTGATGGCGCATCGGGAA
>JALWQC010000203.1 GCA_027080755.1 Paracoccaceae bacterium | reverse complement strand
CTTCAAATGGCAGATGGAAAACACCTTCAAACGTCCGCTGGACAAACAGGTGCCGGTCAAGGGCGAGGATTACACCATGTCCTCGGGCAAGGTGGTGATCGCCTCTATCACCTCCTGCACCAACACATCCAACCCCTACGTCATGATCGGCGCGGGGCTGGTGGCCCGCAAGGCCGCGGCGCTGGGTCTGACGCGCAAGCCGTGGGTGAAAACCTCGCTGGCGCCGGGCTCGCAGGTGGTTAGCGAATATCTGGAAGCGGCCGGCCTGCAGAAGGATCTGGACAAGATCGGCTTCAATCTGGTCGGATACGGCTGCACCACCTGTATCGGCAACTCCGGTCCGATCCAGAAGGAAATCTCCGAGGCGATTGCCGAGGGCGATCTGGTCGCTACCTCCGTCCTGTCGGGCAACCGCAACTTCGAGGGGCGCATTTCCCCCGACGTGCGCGCCAACTATCTGGCCAGCCCGCCGCTGGTGGTGGCCTATGCGATTGCCGGTGACATGAATATCGATCTGACCAAGGACCCGCTGGGGCAGGACAAGGACGGTAACGATGTCTACCTGAAAGACATCTGGCCGACGACGCAGGAAGTGGCCGAACTGGTCGAAAAAACCGTGACCCGCCAGGCGTTCCAGTCGAAATATGCCGACGTTTTCAAGGGCGACGAACACTGGCAGGCCGTCGAAACCACCGACAGCCTGACATACGACTGGCCGCCCAATTCCACCTACATCCGCAACCCGCCGTATTTCCAGAATATGAGCAAGGAACCGGGCACGATCCACAACGTGGAAAACGCCCGTATGCTGGCACTGCTGGGGGATATGGTGACGACGGACCACATCTCGCCTGCCGGCTCCTTCCCGCCGGATTCGCCGGCCGGCAAGTATCTGCTGGACCATCAGGTGCCGGTGTCGGAGTTCAACTCCTATGGCTCGCGGCGTGGTAACCACGAGGTCATGATGCGCGGCACCTTCGCCAACATCCGTATCAAGAACGAGATGCTGGACGGAGTCGAGGGCGGCTACACCAAAGGGCCGGACGGCACGGTGATGCCGATTTTCGACGCGGCGATGGCCTATAAGGCCGCCGGCATTCCGCTGGTTGTCGTGGGCGGGGAACTGTATGGCGCCGGCTCCAGCCGGGACTGGGCCGCGAAAGGCACCCGTCTGCTGGGCGTCAGCGCCGTCATCGCCGAAAGCTTCGAGCGGATCCACCGTTCCAATCTGGTCGGCATGGGCGTGATCCCGTTCGAATTTACCGGCGGCGACAATCGCAAAACGCTGGGCCTGACGGGGGACGAGACTATCTCTATCGAGGGGCTGGAAGGCGATCTGAAACCGCTGTCCGACGTGCCCTGCACGATCACCTACGCCGACGGGACGAGCAAAACCATCGCTCTGAAATGCCGGATCGATACGGAAATAGAGGTCGAATACGTCGAAAACGGCGGCGTGCTGCAATACGTCCTGCGCAATTTGGCCAAGGACTGATCGCGCCTGCATAGCAGACCAAGGCGGCCCCGGTGCAGATCGGGGCCGTTTTGCATTGTGGCTTGTAATACGGGCGCCCGCAGGGTTCACTGCACAAAACCCGGACAGGAGC
>JALWQC010000202.1 GCA_027080755.1 Paracoccaceae bacterium | reverse complement strand
GCGCGGCTGGCGGGCAAAAGCTGTTCGTAAAATCCGGTCAGGCCCGGGCAGTCGGCCAGCGTGGCGCGGGTCATTTCGCTGGCTTGCGCAAGGGCGCGGATGTCGGCGGCGAGCGGGTCGGCTTCGCGGATCGGCTCCGGAGCATGGGCGACCACGGCGGCCAGCCAGAAATAGAGCGCCGCGTTGGCCTCGCGGTCGGGGAAGGTGGCGATACGCTCGGGCAGGCGCAGGGCCTCGCCGTCGAAACTGGGGCGGGCCTCGCGTTCGCGCCAGGTGCCAAGGGCGCGCCGCCAGGACAGGCGGTGGTGCTGGCTGGTGGTGGCGGCGGGCTTGATTTCGGCGCCGTGGCTGCCACCCAGCGCACGGAAGAACACGCCGAGACGGCCCTCTACCTCGTGCAGATGCACGGCGGCGCTGTCATGGGCATCGGGCGCGTCAAGGCGACTGGCATAGGTGTGCCAGATCTTGCCGACGGTTTCCTCGGGCTCGAATATGTCCAGCGGCGCGGCCATCTATCCGTAAATCGCGCTGACGATATCGAGCAAGCCGCGTTTGACGTCCTCGTCATCGGTCAGAGGTTCTATCATGGCGGCCAGAATGGCGCGTTCCACATCCATCCCCGCCGCAATCAGGGTGGCTGCATAGATCACCAGACGGGTTGAAACGCCTTCTTCCAGATCCTGCCCTTTGAGCGCGCGCAGCTTGCCGGCAAGCCGTACAAGGTTTTTGACCCGCGCCGCATCCAGCCCGCTTTCGCGTGTGACAATATCGATTTCGCGCCCCTCGGCCGGGAAGTCGAAATCCACCGACAGAAAGCGCTGGCGGGTAGAGGGTTTGAGGGTTTTGAGGATATTCTGGTAGCCGGGGTTGTAGCTGGCGACCAGCATGAAACCGGGGGCGGCCTCGATCTCTTCGCCGGTTTTTTCCAGCGGCAGGATGCGCCGGTCGTCGGTCAGCGGGTGCAGCACCACGGTCACGTCCTTGCGGGCCTCTACCACCTCGTCGAGGTAACAGATCGCGCCTTCGCGCACGGCGCGGGTCAGCGGGCCGTCTACCCAGACGGTCTCGCCGCCTTTGAGCAGAAAGCGCCCCACCAGATCCGCCGCCGACAGATCGTCGTGGCAGGCAATGGTATAAAGCGGGCGGCCCATACGGGCGGCCATATGGGCGACAAAGCGGGTTTTTCCCACGCCGGTCGGCCCTTTCAGCAGAAGCGGCAATTGATGGGTAAAGGCCGCTTCGAAAATATCGCATTCATCCCCTACGGGGAGGTAGAAGGGGGCCGCGGCCCCCTCCTGTTTTGTGTCGATGGCAGCCATGTCAGGCCTCCTGTTTGGCGTCGCGTGCGATTACCTCGCGACCCGGGACCAGTTGGGCGTAGATGAACAGGATCGCACCGATAACCACCGCAAGGCCGGCCCCCCAGCGCATGATGTAGAACAGCGCCATGCCGTCCTGCACATCCATGAAGTTGTCCCCCAGAACCCGCTGCATATGGGTCTGGATAACCCCGGCAAAGGTCAGCACGAAGGTCATGAAGGCCATGCCGCCGGTCATCAGCCAGAAGCTGACCATGTTCAGCACCTGGTTATAGGGATCACGCCCGCGCAGGATCGGCATTGCATAGGTGATAATCGCAAGGTTCACCGATACATAGGCCCCGTAAAAGGCCAGGTGGCCGTGGGCGGCGGTGATCTGCGTGCCGTGGCTGTAGTAGTTGACCCCGTGCAGCGTATGCAGGAAGCCCCAGACACCGGCGCCGAAGAAGGCCACCGTAGCCGAGCCAAGTGACCAGAGCAGCGCAGCCTTGTTCGGGTGGTCACGCTTGCCTTTCCAGACCATGATGAAGGCAAAGCTCATCATCGCGAAGAAGGGCACTACCTCGAGCGAACTGAAGATAGAGCCGATCCATTTCCAATAGCCCGGCGTGCCGATCCAGTAATAGTGGTGGCCGGTGCCCAGAATGCCCGAAAACAGCGCCGTGGCAACGATGACATACAGCCATTTTTCCACGATCTCGCGGTCAACACCGGTCAGCTTCAGCAGCAGGAAGGCCAGAATGGAGGCCATGACCAGTTCCCATGTGCCTTCTACCCAAAGGTGAACAACATACCACCAGAACATTTTGTCCAGCGACAGGTTGCCCGGGTTGTAGAAGGCGAACAGGAACAGCAGCACCAGCCCCCAGAGGCCCAGCAGCAGCACGTTGGTAATGGCCGTCTTGCGCCCCTTCAGCACCGTGAAGGTGATGTTGTAAAGGAAAATCAGCGCGGCAACGACGATGCCCAGTTTGACCCAGACCGGTTGTTCCAGAAACTCGCGGCCTTCCTTGCCCAGCAGCCAGTTGCCGTGGAACAGGTCAAAGGCATAGGTCACGACTACACCGGCCGTGCCCAGCAGCAGGATGCCCAGCTGCACATAGGCCAGCAACGGGGATTGCAGCTCGCGCTCGCTTTCCTCGGGTACCAGAAAATAGGCGGCCCCGAAGAAGCCCAGCAGCAGCCAGACGATCAGCGCATTGGTGTGGATCATGCGGATGATGTTGAAGGGAACCGCTTCGGAAAAGAAGTTCGGGTTGACGTAGATCCAGCCGGCCCACAGCCCGCCCAGCACCTGCACCGAGAACACGGCCATCGCTGCGAGGAAGTACCAGTAGGCAACTCTTTGTGATTGATATTTCATGTCTTTTCTCCTTCTCCCTCGTTAACCGGCATCATTGGGCGGCCAGCTTTGCGTATTGATCGTGCCGGTCCACAGCAGGAAATTCGCCAGATTTCTGATCTGCTCGTCGCTCAGGTTGAACTGCGGCATCTGCCGGCGGCCTTCGATCCCCGAGGGTTGTGCCTCCATCCAGCCCTTGAGCATGTCAAAGGCATCTTCCGGATCGTCCTGAACACCCCAGCGGCGCATCACGTTGCCCAGCTCGGGCGCGAAATAGGCGCCTTCGCCCAAAAGGGTATGGCAGTCGATGCAGGCATTGGCTTCCCACACCCGCTTGCCCGCAACGACCGAGTCGGTAAGAGTCGCCGTCGATGTTGATGTATTCTTGATGTATCCCACGCTGTTGAACGACAGAAACAGAAATATCGCGATAAAGAATAGCGATCCGCCGTAAAACACATTGCGGGCCATCGTTTTCGTCATGACCTCACGCATGCTTTCCTCCTTGGATTGAGTTCTATGGGATCACTGTAGATCACGAAAAATTGTTCTTCTTTGATTTTTGTTAAGAACCGACTCGCCCGGCAATCATAAAAAAGACTCACCAAACAACTTAGTCCGGAGGACAATAATGATGGGATTCTCGAGATTTTCAAAACAGCTCTCGGTTGCCGCTATGGCGCTGCCGCTTACAGTGGCCGCCTTCAGTGCGGTGGCAGGGGAGCGTGTGCTTAACGATGAGGAATTTGCCAAAGCCAAGGGCATTTTCTTTGAACGCTGTGCCGGCTGCCACGGGGTGTTGCGCAATGGCGCCACCGGTCCGGCGCTGACAACGGATGTAACGAAGGAACTTGGCTATGACGGTGCGGTCAGCTTCATCACCTACGGTTCGCCCGCCGGTATGCCCAACTGGGGCACGTCGGGCGAATTGACGGACGATGAAATCGACCTGATGGCCAATTATGTGATGATGGAACCGCCGGTCCCGCCCGAGTGGGGCTTGCCGGAAATGAAAAACACCTGGAAGGTTCTGGTCGCCCCCGAGGATCGCCCGACCCAGAAGATGAACGATTACAACATCGACAACATCTTCTCTGTCACTCTGCGTGATACGGGTGAGGTGGCGCTGATCGATGGCGATACCTATGAAATCATCAATGTCGTCAAGACCGGCTATGCGGTGCATATCAGCCGCGTTTCGGCCTCGGGGCGCTATATCTTTGTGATCGCGCGCGACGCCAAGGTGGACATGATCGACCTGTGGATGGAAAAACCCGATGTGGTTGCAGAGGTCCGCGTCGGGCTGGAGGCCCGCTCGGTCGAGACATCCAAGTTCCCGGGATACGAGGATAAATACGCCGTTGCCGGTTCCTACTGGCCGCCGCAATACACCATCATGGACGGCGACACGCTGGAGCCCCTGCGCGTGGTTTCGACCCGCGGCATGACCTCGGACACCGGCGAATACCATCCGGAACCGCGGGTTGCCTCGATCGTGGCCAGCCACTTCCATCCGGAATTCGTGGTTAACGTGAAGGAAACCGGTCACACGCTGATGATCGACTATTCCAATCTGGATGCGCTCAAGGTGACGGATATTGCCACCGACCGCTTCCTGCATGACGGCGGGTTTGATTCCACCGGCCGTTATTTCATGGTTGCCGCCAACGCGATGAACAAGGTGGACGTGATCGATACGAAAGAGGACCGTCTGGTCGCCTCTATCGACACCGACGGCGTCAAGCCGCATCCGGGGCGCGGGGCAAACTTTGTCCATCCGCTCTATGGTCCGGTCTGGGCAACCTCGCATCTGGGGGATGATTCCATTGCCCTGATCGGCACCGACCCCGAAGGCCATCCGGATCAGGCATGGAAACTGGCCGGCCAGCTGTTCGGTCTGGGCGGCGGGCAGCTGTTCATCAAGACGCACCCGAATTCCAACCACCTCTATGTGGATGCGCCGCTGAACCCGGATTCCGATCTGTCCGGCTCGGTCGCTGTGTTCAACATCGACGAGATGGGCGCCGGCGAGCCGGAGTTCACCACCCTTCCGATCGCCGAATGGGCCAATATCGAAGGTGGCGGGCAGCCCCGTGTCGTGCAGCCGGAATTCAACATGGCTGGCGATCAGGTCTGGTTCTCGGTCTGGAACGGCAAGGACAAGCAGTCGGCCATCGTCGTGGTGGATGACAAGACGCTCGAGCTGATCAAGGTCATCAAGGACCCGCGTCTGATCACCCCGACCGGCAAGTTCAACGTCTACAACACCCGTAACGACGTTTACTAGGTTTGTCAGAAAAACACCCGAAAGGGGCGGCCCCGCGTCGCCCCTTTTTCTTTGAAAGGCCGGAAAAATGCGGAAACTGCTTTTGATATTCCTGCTGTTTGCCCTGCCCGCCGCTGCCACCGCCGCCGAAGGCGCCCTGTCGGCGGACGGAAAATGGCGCGCTGTGCTGGAACGCCCCGACCGGCTGGTGATCTATGCCACCGGCGACGGCGCGGTTGCCAGGGTGTTCGAGGGGCAAAGCCGCGACGGCACCCCCTCGCGTTTCGAAGGGGTCTACACCGATCCGACACGCCGCCATTTCATCGTGCCGCTGCTGGATGTGCCCGAATACTGGCTAATCGCAACCGACCCGAACGCCCCGCCGGTCTACGAGGGCTTCGTCCACAGCCGCGAACCCGGCATGATAGAGGCGCTCCCCTCCAGCCAGGGCCTGTTCGCGCGCGAACGCGTGTTGGTGGACCACATCCTGACCCGCCTGAGCTTTTCCGGCGACTACCGCGAAATGCAGGCCCTGACGCCGGACGGCAAACAGCGCATCACCGTGAACCTGTACGTTGACCGCGAAGTGGGGCTGGAGAGGCTGGAATAACCGGCCGGATTTGTCAAACAGGGCGCTGAATACATGCCTTGCTTTTTACAGGGGGATTTCCCGCATCACCGGCCCGCCATCCGCCGTTTCCACCTGTTTCGGGGAAATCAGACGTTTCGGATTTTTGTGGAAACATGCGTCCCGCACAACGGGTAAGACCGCAATGGCCTTCACCCGCAGTGCATAATTCAACATGAAGTCGAAACGCGACGGGGCATGCTTTTACACACCACAGGATTTCTTCACCAAACCCGCGCTTACCCCCTTGATCTCCGGCTCCTGCACAGTATATAGACCCCTGCAACGGAGAGGTGGCCGAGTGGTCGAAGGCGCACGCCTGGAAAGTGTGTAGGCGAGGAATCGTCTCCAGGGTTCGAATCCCTGTCTCTCCGCCACATCAATCTTTTAACCAATTGAATTATATGAATAAGTTTGGGATTTGCCCATTACCTTCCCCCAATTATCCCCCCAGAGCCTTGCGAGGAAATGCCCCGCCTAAAGTTCCATTTCGATTCCTTGCATGATCCGGTCGGTTTCGGACAGGATTTTGAGGATGCGCTGGGGTAATCCCCCCGAAAAATATTGGTGTCCACTGGTAGAATTTTCTTGGCATAATGACTGAGAAGATTTTGAATGAAAAGAAGATGTATAGCGATGCGCAGATTATGGGGATATTGAAGCAAGCCGAAAGTGGTATTCCGGTATTTGAGCTTTGCCGGGGTTCAAGCATATAGGAAATGATCCGGGGGATCATTTGTAGCGCAGAACGGGATGAATTCTGCCAGTTTTTACAAATGGCGGTCGAAGTTTGGGGGCATGGATGCCTCGGTGATCTCAGAGATGAAGGCGCTGTGCGGCCATCCCAACCCATTGATATTTCGCGAGGATTGCGCTGGTGACTTGCGGTTTATGGGGCTGCGCCCTAGCAACTGTATTTTCAAGTGGTGTGAACCCGGGGCGGCTGCGTTTTATTTTCTGCGGCTAAGCCCGTCGTCATGAATTGATCCGAAAACTTCTGTCGTTTCGTCATTTCGGTATTTCTTCTGCTCGCCGGAATGCAAGGCTTTCGAAAACCATTTCGGGGATGATGACCTCCCATGTGTCGCGTTTAAGCAGGTGATGATAGGATTCGTTCCCGTCTTCTT
>JALWQC010000201.1 GCA_027080755.1 Paracoccaceae bacterium | reverse complement strand
GAAAAAATGCTGGAAACCCTGCGTGTGGATCTGCCGGGGCGGGAATATGACATTGTCATAGGCCAGGGCCTTCTGGCCGAGGCGGGCGAACGCATCGCCCCCCTGCTGAAGCGCCCGAAGGTGGCGATCCTGACCGATGAAAACGTGGCCGCGCATCATCTGGCGACCCTGCAGGACGGGCTCTCCGCCGCCGGCATCCAAAGCACGGCGCTGGCCCTGACCCCGGGGGAAAAGACCAAGGGCTGGGCCGGGCTGGAACAGGCGGTGGAATGGCTGATCGGGCAGCAGGTGGAGCGCGACGATATCGTCATAGCCTTCGGGGGCGGGGTGATCGGGGATCTGGCCGGTTTTGCTGCCGCGATCCTGCGGCGCGGCGTGGATTTCGTGCAGATCCCGACCAGCCTTCTGGCGCAGGTGGACAGTTCGGTCGGGGGGAAAACCGGCATCAACTCGCCCCTCGGCAAGAACCTGATCGGCGCGTTTCACCAGCCGAAACTGGTGCTGGCGGATACGGATGTGCTGGATACCCTGCCGGAACGGGAATTTATTTCCGGCTATGGCGAGGTGGTGAAATACGGGCTGCTGGGGGATGCGGATTTCTTTGACTGGCTGGAAAGCAACGGGCCGGATATGGCGGCGGGGGATGTGCAAAAACGCATCCGCGCCGTGCGCCGCTCCTGTGAAATGAAGGCCGACATCGTGGCGCGGGACGAAAAGGAGCGCGGGGATCGGGCCTTGTTGAATCTGGGCCACACCTTCGGCCACGCGCTGGAGGCCGCGACAGGCTATTCCGACCGTCTGCTGCATGGCGAAGGGGTGGCCATCGGCTGCGTTCTGGCCTTCGAACTGTCGCAAAAGCTGGGCCTGTGTTCACAGGAATCCCCCAGCCGCCTGCGCGCGCATCTGGCGGCCATGGGCATGAAAAAGGACCTGTCCGACATCCCCGGCGATCTGCCCGATGCCGCCGGTCTGATTGCCCTGATGGGACAGGACAAAAAGGTCGTCGGCGGGCGCATCACCTTTATTCTGGCGCGCGGCATCGGCGAGGCCTTTGTCGAGCGCAACGTGGATATGGGCGTGGTTCAGGCCGTCCTGCAAGAGGCGCTGGACAGGTAACGAAACCTAAAGCATCTTGAACAGCGTGCCCATAAGCCCGCGCCCGAGCTTGCCCCCCACCCGTGTGCCAAGCGAGCGCGCCATGGATTTCGCGAAAGCATCCACCGGCGTATCCTTGCGCGAGGACCTCTTGCGCGAAGACACCGGTTTGCGCCTGTAACTGCTGGAACCGTACCGGCGGGCGCTGGTAAATTCGCGCGCCTCTTCCGTTTCTTCCGCTTCCGCCTGCGCGGCCTTTTCTTCGGCCTCTGCGGCCTTCTGCGCCCGTTTTTTCAGGATTTCAAAGGCGGATTCGCGGTCTACCACCGTGTCATACACCCCCGTCAGCGGCGAGGCTGCCATGACCGCCGCCCGCTCTTTGGCGGAAATCGGCCCCATGCGCGAACTGGGCGGGCGGATCAACGTGCGTTCCACCATCGCCGGCACCCCCTTGCGTTCCAGCATGGAGGTCACCGCCTCGCCAATGCCGACATCGCGGATGGCATCGACCGTATCGAACCGCGGGTTCGGCCGGAAAGTTTCCGCCGCCGCGCGCAGGGCCTTCTGGTCGCGCGGGGTATAGGCCCGCAAGGCGTGCTGCACCCGGTTCCCCAGTTGCCCCAGAATGTCAGCCGGCACGTCGTCGGGATTTTGCGTGATGAAAAACACCCCCACCCCCTTGGAGCGGATCAGCCGCGCCACCTGTTCCACCTTGTCCAGCAGGGCCTTGGGCGCGTCGTCGAACAGCAGATGCGCCTCGTCGAAAAAGAACACGAACTTCGGCTTGTCGGGATCCCCGACCTCGGGCAGGTTTTCGAACAGCTCCGACAACATCCACAACAGGAAAGTCGCATAGAGTCGCGGCGACTGCATCAGCCGGTCCGCCGCCAGCACATTGATACGCCCCTGCCCGCCCGGCGTGGTGGCAATCATGTCGTCCAGATCCAGCGCCGGCTCTCCGAAAAACTGCAAGGCCCCCTGGTTTTCCAGCACAAGCAAGCGCCGCTGGATCGCCCCGATAGAGGATTTCGACAGGTTGCCGTAGCGCAGGGTCAGTTCGTCCGCATTTTCGCCAAGCCAGACCAGAAGCGCCTGCAGATCCTTCAGATCCAGCAGCAGCATCCCCATTTCATCCGCCATGCGGAAGGCGATGTTCAGCACCCCTTCCTGCGCCTCGGTCAGTTCCATCAGACGCGACAGCAACAGCGGCCCCATCTCGGAAATCGTGGTGCGCACGGGGTGGCCCTTTTCCCCGAACATATCCCAGAAAACCACGGGGAAGGATTCATAGCCGTAATCGTCGAAACCGATCTTTTGCGCCCGTGCGACCAGCTTGTCATGCAGCTTGTTATCCGGCGACCCCGCCATCGACAGCCCTGCCAGATCGCCCTTTACATCGGACAGAAACACCGGCACGCCCTGCTTGGAAAAGCTCTCGGCCAGAATTTGCAGGGTCACGGTTTTGCCCGTCCCTGTCGCGCCGGCAATCATTCCGTGCCGGTTGGCATATTTCAAAAGCATGTTCTGCGGGGTTGCGTAATCCACACCGCCACCGCCAATAAATATCCGGTCGTTTTCCATGGGGTCTGCTCCTTCACAAGTCCCGAATATCCTACGCATTTCCCCCCGGATTACCAGTGGCGATATCGCAGAAAACTGCCGATGCAAAGGGCGCACCGGTTGACACGCGGCGCGGTTCCTGACACCAGTATTGCAACCATTGACACAACAAGGATTATCACCGTGAAGCGTACCCTCAAACTTGCCGCCGCTCTGGTTTTCACAGCATTTGCCGCACAGGCACAGGATGCCACACAGGCCTATCCCGTCGGTGGCGCCCAGAACGAGGCCGCCCCGCGCGAGGTTGTCAAGGAAACCCACGGCGATTGGGAAATCCGCTGCACGAATGAAGGCAAGACCTGCTTTATGTATCAGCTTATGCTGAACGATCAGGGCACCCCCATTGCCGAGCTGAGCTTTGTCAAACTGCCGCTGGGGTCCGAGGCTGTGGCCGGCGTTACCGTGGTTGCCCCGCTTGGCACCCTGTTGACCAAGGGGCTGGGCATGCAGGTGGATGACGGGCAGGTTGCGCAGTATCCCTTCAGCTGGTGCACGCAGCCGGGCTGTTTTGCCCGTTTCGGTATCACCGATCTGCTGCTGAACAACATGAAGGCCGGCAAGCAAATCAAGGTGGCACTGTTTTCCATCGCCAACGCGCAGACGCCGGTTATCGTGACCGCCTCGCTGGACGGTTTTACCGCCGCCTTCGATGCGCTGGAAGCCCCGGCACAGTAACCATGTGGGACAAGAAATACGGCGGCGCAGACTATTTTTACGGCACGGAGCCGAACGGCTTCCTGCGGAACAACGTCGCCGCCCTCCCCAAGGGCCGCGTCCTGTGTCTGGCCGATGGCGAGGGGCGCAATTCCGTATTTCTGGCAGAACAAGGCTACGACGTAACGGCCATTGACCAGTCCATTGAAGGTATCAAAAAGGGGCGGCGTCTGGCGGCGGAACGCGGGGTAAACGTGGACTATATCCACGGGGATCTGGCCGATTTCGACATCGGGCAGGACAGATGGTCCGCCGTCGTGTCGATCTTTTGCCACCTGCCCCAACCCCTGCGCAGCGACGTGCATAAACGTGTAGTGCAGGCCCTGAAACCCGGCGGCGTGTTTCTCGCAGAGCTGTATCACCCCGACCAGCTGGCCTATAAAACCGGTGGCCCGCCTGTTGAATCGCTTCTGGTGCGCCCGTCGGATCTGAAACGGGAACTGGCCCCGCTTGAATTCAACCACCTTGCCGAGGTGGAACGCGACATCGTCGAGGGCACCGGCCACCGCGGGCTTGGCGCCGTGACGCAGGCCATCGCGGTTAAATCATCCTAGGGCGCAGACCTAAGCGCCAGCACTGCGTTCATACCGCCAAAGGCAAAGGCGTTGGACAGGGTGGCGGTGACTTTCACCTCGCGCGCGACATTCGGCACCACGTCCAGATCACATTCCGGGTCCGGCTCCTGATAGCCGATGGTGGGGGGGATTACCCCCTCGCGCAGGGCCATGATGCAGGCCAGCAATTCCACGGCCCCCGTGCCCCCGATCAGATGCCCGTGCATGGATTTGGTAGAGGAAATCGCCAGCCGGTCCGCATGATCCCCGAAGGCCATGCGCACGGCGGCGGTTTCGGTCTTGTCATTGGCCGTCGTGCCGGTGCCATGCGCGTTGATATATCCGATGTCTTCGGGGGACAGCCCCGCATCCCGCAGCGCCCCCTGCATCGCCCGTGCCGCCCCTTCGCGGCCGGGGCTGACAATATCGCAGGCGTCCGAGGTCATGGAGAACCCCGCCACCTCGGCCAGAATTTCGGCCCCGCGGGCGCGCGCGTGTTCCAGTTCCTCGAAGACAAACACCGCGCCGCCCTCGCCCTGCACCATGCCGTTGCGGTTTTTGGAAAACGGGCGGCAGGCATCGCGCGACATCACCCGCAGCCCTTCCCAGGCCTTGATCCCGCCAAACACCAGCATGCTTTCGGAGCCGCCGGTCAGCATCACATCCGACATGCCCGAGCGGATCATCTGGAACGCCTGCCCCATCGCGTGATTGGACGAGGCACAGGCGCTGGCCACCGCATAGCTTGGCCCTTGCAGGTTGTACTTCATCGAAATCTGCGCCGCCGCCGCATTGTTCATCAGGCGCGGCACCACAAAGGGATGCACCCGGTTCTTGCCCGCCTCGTATACGGCGCGATAGCTGTCGTCCTGCGTGTGCAAGCCGCCCGCAGCCGTGCCCATGACAACGCCGGAACGCAGGGCCAGTTCTTCGGTGATCTCCAGCCCGCTCCGGGCCATAGCCTCGGCTGCGGCCAACAGGGCGAACTGGGTGAAGCGATCGTAAAATGTCAGCTGCTGGCGGGTAAAATAGGCTGCGGGATCATAGCCCGTGACCTGCCCGCCGATCCGCACCGTCAGACGGTCCACATCCTTGATATCCAGCGGCTTGATGCCAAGGCGCCCCTCGCGCATCCCTTCCATGGTCTGCGCCGCGCCCATACCCAGCGCGCTAACGGCCCCCTGCCCTGTGATGACGACCCGGCGCATCAGGATTTACCCACGTCCGGCCACCAGCTTTTCCACGGCCCCGATCATGGAACGCACGCTGGAAATATCGAAATCCGATTCAGCGGGGTTATTGGCGTTGAAAGGCACCTGCACATCGAAGGTTTCCTCGATGGCGAACACCGCCTCCACCAGCCCGAGCGAGTCTATCCCCAGATCCTCCAACGTGGCGTCCAGCGATATGTCGGACGGCTGCAACATCGCCTGTTCGGCAATGATTTCAATAACCTGCCTTTGAATATCCTGCGACACGAACTGTCCCCCTCGTTTATTATCAGGTATTATCTAGGCATTCCCGTCCAGCATTGAAAGACGTTTTTCCAGCTCCTGCACTTTTTTGACCAGACGCGGCAGGCGGCGAATGGCCTTGTAGCTTTCGACATAGCTTTCCATCTTCACGGCCGGCGCCCCCATAATCACCCGGTTCGACGGCACATTGGAAAGGATACCGGAGCCGCCGGCCGCCACGACATTCTCACCAATGAGAACATGATCCGCAACGCCGACCTTCCCGCCAAGCACCGTTCCGTCACCAACCACTGTGCTTCCGCCGATAGCGCCATGCCCGCTGATCAGGCAGTTTTTTCCGATCCGGCAATTATGGCCGATCTGCACCAGATTATCGATCTTTGTGCCACTTCCGATAACCGTATCGGCAATGGTGCCGCGATCAATACCCGTAATGGCGCCGACCTCGACCCGATCCCCGATCACCACCGTCCCGAGCGAGTTGATGCGGGCGTATTCCGTAGCATCGTAATGGCGCGCGACCTGTTTCATGGCCCGCGCATCGTCAATCGCCCCCCGCTCGGGCGAGACAAAGGAAAACCCGTCGTTGCCGATGGCGGCATTGGCATGGCAGATGAAATCCTGCCCGATACGCACCCGCGCCCCGATGCGCGCGCCGCTGTGAATCAGGGCATTGTCACCAATCACTACGTCTTCGGCAATAGAGACATGGGGCAGAATACGGGCGTTCCGGCCGATTTTCGCGCCGCGCCCGATGACCACAAACGGCCCGATGGCGGCCCCTGCGCCGATCTCGGCACTTGCATCGATAACCGCCGTTTCATGGATGCCCGCGGCGACCTCCGGCTCCTGTCCGAAAATCCGGTTCACGCCGGCCATCGCATAGCGCGGGCGGGGAACGAAAATCGCCGCCTCCAGCCCCAGCTCCTGCCAGTCGGCCCCGTCCCACAGGATCGCGGCACGGGCCTGCCCTTCGGATAAACCCGCGCGGTATTCGGGCAGCATGGCCAGCGCCAGCTGGTCGGCGCGCGCAGCGGCAGGCTCCGCCGGGCCGGTGATTTCCAGATCGAGTTTCCCGACGGCCTGCGCGTTCAACGCATCGGCCAGTTCCGCGACGGATATTTTCATGGCAGCTCCTTGCAACGGGCGACATGCCCCTTGCAGGTCTTTTAGCCCTACAAACCCGGGATTGTCACCCCGGCTTTGGTCAAAGCTTTGAAAACCAGCT
>JALWQC010000200.1 GCA_027080755.1 Paracoccaceae bacterium | reverse complement strand
GCGCAGGAATACGACAATCTGGTGCAGGTTCTGCCTGATGAAATCGACCTGACCCGCAGTTATTATCTGGTGCGCCATCAGGACGACGACCGCATTGCCCGCGTCAACCGGGTGGCCGATATGGTGGTGGAATACCTGCGCGGGGCGCTTGGCTCAATCGGGCGCAACGCTTGACAGATTGCCGCAGTTCGGGGCAGGCTTTGGGGATAGATCCATAAATAAAAGGAAATCCCATGCACGTCAGAGACATCCTCGCCGGAAAACCCAGTGGAAATATCTATTCTATCGGTCCCGATGACACGGTCTCGCAGGCGGCGGAAATCCTGTCGGAAAAACGCATCGGGGCGCTGATTGTCTGCCAGGACGGCGGCAAAATGCAAGGCATTCTGTCCGAGCGCGACATCGTGCGCGAGATCGGAAAACGCGGGGTTGCCTGCATGTCCGACAAGGTGCGCGAGCTGATGACGGACAAGGTGCAGGCCTGTTCCCCCGAAGACACCACCAAGGCCATGATGGTCAAAATGACCGAAGGGCGCTTCCGCCACCTGCCGGTGCTGGACGGGGACAAGCTGATCGGCGTGATATCCATCGGGGATGTCGTCGCCACCCGCATCAAGGAAGTAGAGCGCGAAAACGCCGCCATGGCCGATATGATCGCGGGAAACATGTAGGAAATGCGCGCGGTCCGGGCGCTGGCCGTCCTGCTTCTTCTGGCCGCCTGTCAGGAAATGCCCGCACCGCAGGGGCAATGTCTGCCCGCCCCCGATTTTGCCGCCGCCCCGCTGAACAGCTGCACGGGGGCGCAGCGGGTGCGGCTGGTATTTGCCGGCGATGTGCTGCTGCACCGCCAGTTGCAACGCTATGCCTATGCGGGCGGGCTGCCGCTGGTCTGGCAACAGGCCGCGCCCTATATCCGCTGGGCCGATATTGCCGTGGCCAATCTGGAAGGGCCGGTTGCCCCGGGCATGCGCGACGCCAACCGGCAGGGGGCGGATCCGGGGCCGGTCTTTGGCACGGGGGTCTATACGGGCTATCCGCAGTTCAACTACCACCCGATGATCCTGCCGCCCTTGCGCGCCCTTGGCATCGATCTGGTGACCACCGCCAACAACCACGCCATGGATCGCGGGGCACGCGGGGCGGATCTGACGTTGCAGCAACTGGAACTGGCGGGGATTGCGGCGGTCGGCACGGTGCCGGCCACGGGGGCGCGGGAATTTGTGCGCCGGTTGCCCTCGCGTCTCGGGCCGATCGCCTTTATCGCCTGCAGCTTTTCCACCAACGGGATCCGCGACCCGCAGCATCGGGTGTTGCGCTGCTTCAAGGACCGCGAGACCCTGTTGTCGCTGGTGCGCGCGGCGGCGAACGATCCCGCCACCGCCGCCGTGATCGTCCTGCCCCATTGGGGGGTGGAATACAGCCCGCGCCCCGAGGGCCGGCAGCAGGCGCTTGCGCGGGATCTGGCACAGGCCGGCGCCAGCGCTATCATCGGCACGCACCCCCACGCCGTGCAACCCCTGACGGTTGAACAGGGCGCAAACGGGCGCAAAACCCCTGTGGCCTATTCCACCGGCAATTTCATCGCGGTGCAGAACTTCCAGCCCGCCAAAACCGGCGCACTGGTCGCGTTGGAGCTGTGCCGGACAAAGGGGGCGGCGGGGCTGTCGGTCGGGCGTATCGGCTGGATCGCGACGCAGATGGAATTCACCGCACAGGGGATGTTTCTGTCGATTGCGCCGCGCGATGCACAAGGGGCGCGCGCCAATGCCTATAGCTACCTGTCGCGCATCGCCCCGGGGTTTTCCGCACAACCCGCCAGCTGTCCCGCGGCCGGGGGGCAGGGAAAATCCGCCACGTCACGAGCAAAAAATCCTTGACCTTGGCTCCGCAATAATGTTGCGTCGCACAAAACGAAAGGGAACAGCATGCGTATCGGTCTTTATCCGGGGACTTTCGACCCGATCACTCTGGGGCATCGCGATATCATCACGCGGGCCTGCAACCTTGTGGACAAGCTGGTGATCGGGGTGGCCATCAACCGCGACAAGGGTCCGCTGTTCAGTCTGGAAGAACGCGTCGCCATGATAGAGGCCGACTGCGCCGATATCGCCGCTGCCTGTGACACGCAAATCGTCGTGCATCCCTTTGAAAACCTGCTGATCGATTGCGCCTCGGATGTGGGGGCAGGGGTGATCATCCGCGGCCTGCGTGCCGTCTCGGATTTTGAATACGAATTCCAGATGGTCGGTATGAACCGCGCCATGAACGACAAAATAGAAACCGTTTTCCTGATGGCCGACGCCCCCTATCAGGCCATCGCCTCGCGGCTGGTCAAGGAAATCGCGCGGCTGGGGGGGGATATTTCCAGCTTCGTTCCCAAAGCGGTGGCAGAGGCCCTTCTGGAGAAATATCAAAAAAGCTGACCGCAGCCCTTTTGTTTTCCGCCCCGAGTCCATATTTTGCACCTGTATCTATATAACAGGAGGCAGAAATGGCCGAAATCAAAGATCCCGAAAATACGATTATCATCGAACTCAAAGACGGTCCCGTCGTGGTGGAACTGCTGCCCGACGTCGCGCCGCAGCATGTTGCCCGCATGAAGGAGCTGGCCCGCGCCGGTGCCTATGACAACGTGGCCTTCCACCGTGTGATCGACGGCTTCATGGCGCAGACCGGCGATGTCGCCAATGGCAACATGGAAAAGGATTTCAATATCCGCATGGCCGGCACCGGCGGCTCCGACCTTGGCAATGTGCCGGCGGAATTTTCCAGCCTGCCGTTTGACCGTGGCGTTCTGGGCGCGGCGCGCAGCCAGGATCCCAACTCGGCCAACTCGCAGTTCTTTATCATGTTCCAGGACGGGCATTTCCTGAACGGCCAGTATACGGTTTACGGTCGTGTCATCGAGGGTATGGAACATGTGGACGCCATCACCCGCGGCGAGCCGCCCGCGAATCCGGACCGGATGATCTCGGTCAAAGTTGCGGCAGACGTCGAATGATCCGGCGCGCGTTCCTGAAGGCGGCCGCGGCCGCTGCGCTGGCCCTCGGGCTGGGCAGCGGGGCGCTGGCCGAGGGGGATTTCGATCCCGACAACATTCTGGTGATAGAGGTTGCCGGCGAACATCCCGGCACCGTGGAAATCCTGCTGCGCCCCGATCTGGCCCCCCAACATGTGGCCCGCATCAAGGAGCTGGCCCGTGCCGGGGCCTATGACGGCGTGGCCTTTCACCGTGTGATCGACAATTTCATGGCGCAAACCGGCGATGTGCAGTTTGGCAAAGTCGATGGCTACAACCCCGATATGGCGGGGCGCGGCGGCTCGGATCTGCCGGACCTGCCGGCGGAGTTTTCCAACGTCATGTATGTCGAAGGCATTGTCGGCATGGCCCGCTCGCAGGCCCCCGACACGGCCAATTCGCAGTTCTTCATCATGTTCACCGAGTATCCCTCGCTGAACGGCCAATACACTGTTGTCGGCCGTGTGATAGAGGGCATGGATGTGGTCAAGGCCATCAAGCGCGGCGAGCCTGGCTATAACGGGCTGGTGGCGAAAGACCCCGACTATATGGCCCGGGTCTACATCAAGGGCGACAAGTAAAACGCACCGGAGAATGTGAAAGGGCGGGGGGAACCTCGCCCTTCTCTTTTGCTCAAATGGGCGTGAGGGGGGCTATCGCGGCCCCGTTTTCCGGCGCAGGCTGGCAGGGCCCAATCAAAGGAGGCCCCCATGTTCCGCCTGTTCCTGATCCTGTTTACCCTGTTTGCCCTGCCGCTGGCCGCACAGGTGCCGCCCTTCTGGGCGTCCGAATGGCCCGATACGGATTTCAGCAAAACCTCGGTCGATTTTGCCGATATCATCAGCGGCGGCCCGCCCCGCGACGGCATCCCCGCGCTATCTTCGGTGCAGGTCGTTCCGGTTTCCGACGTCACCTTTTCCGAGCGCGAGCCGGTCCTGACCGTGGAAATCGCCGGACAGATCCCGCGGGCCTATCCGATCCGCTATCTGACCTGGCACGAGATTGCCAACGACGAAATCGGCGGCGTGCCGCTGGCCGTTACCTTTTGCCCCCTGTGCAATTCGGGCATCGTGTTTGACCGGCGGGTCGGCGGGCAGGTGCTGGAATTCGGAGTCTCGGGGAAATTGCGCAACTCGGACATGATCATGTTCGACCGCCAGAGCGACAGCTGGTGGCAGCAGTTTACCGGCGAAGGGATCGTGGGAAAGATGACCGGCGTCCGGCTGGAAAAGGTCGTCAGCTGGATGGAATCCCTTGGCGAATTCCGCGCCCGCAACCCGCAGGGCGAGGTCATGGCAGAGCCGACAGGATACGCCCGCGCCTACGGGGCCAACCCCTATGCAGGTTACGATACCTCGACACGTCCGTTCCTGTATCGCGGCGAAAACCCGCCCTTCGGCATCAACCCGCTGGCCCGTGTCGTTGTGGTCGGCAAGCGGGCCTGGCCGCTGGAACGGTTGCGCAAAAACGGGGAGCTGCAAGAGGCCGGCCTGCGTATCGTCTGGCGTGCCGGGATGGCCACGGCCCTTGGCACCCGCCGCATTGCGGATGGCCGCGACATCGGTTCCATTCGCGTCTATGATGCCAGAACCGGCGCCGACATCCCCCACGAGGTCGCTTTCGCCTTTGCCTTCCACGCCTTTGCGCCGGACGGGGAATGGATGTTGGGGGACTGAAAAAGGGGCCGGTTTGCGGTCCCCTGGGGCTGTGGTGTGTTGACTGGGGAATTGATCCACTAAACCGGTTTAGTAGTTCTTTTGGGTTTTCGTTAACCTACAGAAAACACGGAAAAATACCCCGTTGGACGAAAACCGAAACGCTGGTTTTACCCGTTGTTAACCACGCTTCAGGCGCCCATGAAAAACCCGCCCCTGCAGGAAGGGCGGGTTGTGATTTTCGGTTTTTGGTGTCAGCCCAGCTTCACCAGCGCGTGGCGTTTTTTGCCGGCCGACAGTTTCAGCGTGGCGGCGACGGCATCGCGGGGAATCATCATGCCGGCGTCGCTGACCGTTTTGTCGTCCAGCTTTGCGCCGCCCTCGGCAATCAGGCGCTTGGCCTCTTTGCCCGATTTGGCCAGACCGGATTTCACGAACAGCTGCACAATGGAAATGCCGGAATCGGACAGGTCTGCCGGATCCAGCGTGACGGTCGGCAGGTCATCCCCGACGCCGCCTTTTTCGAACACCTCGCGCGCGGTGGCCTCGGCGGCGGCGGCTGCGTCTGCACCGTGCGCCAGCGTCGTTACCTCGTTGGCGAGGATAATCTTCGCCTCGTTGATCTCCGCCCCTTTCAGCGCGCCGAGCCGTTCACATTCCGCCACCGGCAGTTCGGTAAACAGCTTCAGGAATTTTCCGACGTCCGCATCCAGCGTGTTGCGCCAGAATTGCCAGAATTCATAGGGGCTCAGCCGGTCCTCGTTCAGCCAGATCGCGCCCGACGCCGATTTCCCCATTTTAGAGCCGTCCGCCTTGGTCAGCAGCGGCGTGGTCAGCCCGAAAACGGTGTTCTGGTTCACGCGCCGCGTCAGGTCGATTCCGTTGACAATATTGCCCCACTGGTCCGAGCCGCCCATCTGCAACACACAGCCATAGCGCCGGTTCAGCTCGGCAAAGTCATAGGCCTGCAACAGCATGTAGTTGAATTCCAGAAAGGTCAGCGGCTGTTCACGTTCCAGCCGCAATTTAACGCTGTCAAAGGTCAACATCCGGTTAATGGTGAAATGGCGTCCGTAGTCGCGCAGAAATTCGATATAGTTCAGCCCGTCCAGCCATTCGGCATTGTTGGGCTGCACCGCATCCGTCGGCCCGTCGCCGAAGGTCAGGTATTTGTCGAACACCTTGCGGATGCCGGCGATATTCTCGTTGATCTTTTCGCCGGTCAGCTGCGGGCGCGATTCATCCTTGCCCGAGGGATCCCCGATCTTCGTTGTGCCGCCCCCCATCAGGGTAATCGGCTTGTGTCCGGTTTTCTGCAACCAGCGCAGCATCATGATCTGGATAAGCGAGCCGACATGCAGGCTGTCCGCCGTCGCGTCAAAGCCGATATAGGCCGGAACAACACCGTTCAGCAGGGCTTCATCAAGGCCTTCCAGATCCGTGCAGTCGGACAGAAAGCCACGGGTCTGCATCTCGTGCAGGAATTCGCTTTTCGGCTTGTAGGTCATTGTTCCGTTTCCATAGTTAAGAATAGGCGTTGTATAGCACCTGAATCAGGAAAGGGAAGGGAGCAGACCTCAGGCCCGTATATCCGCCCAGATCGGCAGATGGTCCGAGGCCACCATCGCCAGCGGCGACGTATGGACCGCCCCGCGCAGCAGTTCCAGATCATTGTGCAGGATCAACCGGTCAAGGCGCGCTTTGGGCCGGTTGGCGGGGAAACTGGCGCCCGGGATCTGCACCTTGTAATCGGGGCCGAGGGCATCCAGCGCGCCCTCCAGCCGCCATTCGTTCAGATCGCCCATGATCAGCGTGGGCATGGGGCCGTTGTCGAATTGCGCGTCGATGGCGCGGATCTGCTGGCGGCGGAAACTGCGCAGCAGGCTCAGGTGGGTGCCGACCACACGCAGGGTTTTGGCGGGCAGGCGCAGCGCGGCGGAAATGGCGCCGCGGGGCTCGAAAAACGGGATCTCGTGGCGTTTGGCCTCCAGCACCTCGGAATCCTTGCGCACCAGAAG
>JALWQC010000199.1 GCA_027080755.1 Paracoccaceae bacterium | reverse complement strand
TCGGCCGCATCGCGCGAGCCGCCGGCGGTGTAGATAAACTCGGCCAGACGGTCGGCGGTTTCGGGGTCGAACGGGTCGCCGGTTTCCCTGAAGGCCTCGAAGGCGTCGGCGTCCATGACCTCGGACCACATGTAGGAATAATAGCCGCTGGAATAGCCGTCGCCGGAAAACACATGCGCGAAATGCGGGGTTGCGTGGCGCATGGTGATCGCGGCCGGCATCCCGAGGCGTTCCAGCGTTGCCGTCTGTGCCGCCATCGGATCCGCAGGCGCGGGGCCGTCGTGGAAATCCAGATCAACAAGCGCCGAGGCCGTATATTCCACCGTCGCGAACCCCTGATCGAAATTCTCTGCCGCCAGCAGTTTTTCCAGCAATTCCTGCGGCATCGGCTGGCCGGTTTCCGCGTGGAGCGCATGTTTGGACAGCACCTGCGGCTCGCTCAGCCAATGTTCGTAAAGCTGGCTGGGCAGCTCGACGAAATCGCGCGAAACCGAGGTGCCGGAAATGAAGCCATAGGTCACATCCGACATAAGCGAATGCAGCGCGTGGCCGAATTCATGGAACAGCGTGCGCGCGTCGTCAAAGGTCAGCAGCGCCGCCTCGCCCGCCGGCGGTTTGGCAAAATTGCAGACGTTGACCACGATCGGGCGGACCTCGCCGTCCAGCTTCGACTGCGGGCGGAAACGGGAACACCACGCGCCCGAGCGTTTGCTGGCGCGGGCGAAATAATCCCCGATGAACACCCCGATATGGCGGCCGTCTTTTTCGACCTCCCATGCGCGGGCGTCGGGGTGATACAGCGGCACGTCCAGCGGTTTGAACGACAGGCCGAACAGCCGCCCCGCCACGTCAAACGCCGCCGCGATCATGTTGTCCAGCTGCAGGTAGGGCTTGATTTCCGCCTCGTCCAGATCATGCTCGGCCTTTTGCAGGCGCGCAGCATAGAAGCGCCAGTCCCACGGGGCCAGATCGCCGTTTATGCCGTCTTCATGCAGCAGCGCCGTCAGCTTTGCCGCATCCCGTTCGGCGGCGGCCTTGGCCGGTTCCCAGACCGCCATCAGCAAATCGCGCACGGCCGCGGGGGTTTTGGCCATCTCGTTATCCAGCTTGAAGGCGGCGAAATTGTCGAACCCCAGCAACTGCGCCCGTTCCTGCCGCAAGGCCAGCGCTTCCGCCACGATCGCCAGATTGTCGGTTTCGCCGCCGTTTTCCCCGCGCGCCACCCAGGCCCGGAACGCCCGTTCGCGCAAATCGCGGCGGGTGGAATTTTGCAGGAACGGCACGATAAGCGAGCGCGACAGCGTCACCACATAGCCGTCCCGCCCGCGATCCTTTGCCGCCTGCTGCATCGCCGCCACCAGCGCCGCAGGCAACCCGTCCAGATCATCCGCCCCCAGCACCATTTCCCAGTCTTTTTCATCCGCCAGAACGTTTTGCGAAAAGGCGGTGCCAAGGCTGGCCAGACGCTCCATAATCTGTTTCAGACGTTCGCGCGCGGAAGGGTCCAGCGCCGCACCGGCGCGCACAAACATGCGGTGATACAATTCCAGAACGCGGCGCTGTTCATCCGTCAAATCCAGCGCATCGCGTCCCTGAAACAGGGCATCGACCCGCGCAAACAGGTCGGCGTTCATCAGGGTTTCGGCGGAAAACGCGGCGAATTTCGGGGCCAGATCCCGTTGCAGCCCCTCGCGCGCGGGATTGCTGTCGGCGCTGGCAAGGTTGAAAAACACGCCAGCGACACGTTCCAGCAGCGCCTCGGCGCGTTCCATGGCCTCTATCGTGTTGGCGAATGTCGGGGCGGCCGGATCGGCGGCGATGGTGTCCAGATTTTTGCGCGCATCGGCAAAGGCAACATCGAAGGCGGGGGCAAAATCCGCATCGGTGATGCTGTCGAACGGCGGGATTTCGAACGGGGTTTTCCAGTCGGCCAGAAGCGGGTTCATCGGCTATCCTTCATAGGTGGTTTTTTGCCGCATATGCCGTTCAAACCGGCGCAATGCAAGCGATATGGAAATCGTCATCGCCAGATAGATCAGGGCGACGATATTGTAGGTTTCAAAGAACCGGAATGAGCCGGCGGCATAGATTTTCCCCAGTTGCGTCACATCCGCCACCCCCAGCACCGACACCAGCGAGCTGTCCTTGATAAGGGCGACGAAATCATTGCCGAGCGGGGGCAGGATGGTGCGCAGGGCCTGCGGGAAAACGATGAAACGGAAACGGTGCCAGGGCTTCAGGCCCAGCGCCTTGGCGGCCTCTGTCTGGCCCGGATCCACGGCTTGCAGGCCGGCGCGGAAGACCTCGGCGATGAAGGCGGAATAGCCGATCATCAGCGCCAGAATAGCCCGCCACATCAACGACAGATCCCGCGTGCGCATGGGGTCGAACCCCAGCGGCTTGCCGATCCAGTTGACCAGATCCACCAGCATCGGCGCGCCGACAAAGGCGATATACAACAGCAGCACCAGCATCGGGATGCCGCGCACCACCTCTATGTAAAACCGCGAAATCTGGCGCAGCACGATGAAGCGCGACAAGGCCCCCAGCGCCAGCAACAGCCCCAGCCCCGAGGCCAGCGCAAAGGCCACGACGGTGACGAACAGCGTGATCCATATCCCCTTGGAGACAATATGAAACACCTGCACATAAAGCGCATCCGAAATTACACGATAGGCAAAATAGGCGCCGATCATCAGCACCAGAACCAGCCAGTAGGGGAAGTCTTTTTCAGGGTTTTTCATAGGAAAAAGCCCGACACAGCTGCCGGGCTTCCTGTTTTTGCGGGCTTACTGGCCCATTTTATAGTCAAGGAACCATTTCTTGTTCAGCGCATCAATGGTGCCGTCGGCCTTCATCGCGGCGATTGCCTCGTTCACCGGGCCCACCAGATCCGAGCCTTTGGGGAAGATAAAGCCGAAGTCCTCTGTCCCCAGTTTTTCCCCGATGATTTTCAGCCCGCCGTTCGAAGCATCGACATAACCCTGCCCCGCCGTGCCGTCCGTCAGCACCAGATCGACATCGCCGGCCTTCAGCGCCTGCACCGTCGCCCCGAAGGTTTCGAACAGCTTGATGCGGGGGTTGGCCTCGTTCCCGTCCAGAACGTCGTAAACGCCTACGTAAAACGGCGTCGTGCCGGGCTGCGCGGCCATCAGCAGATCGTCATTGGCGGCAAAGCTGGCAGCGTCGCTAAAGCGGTTTTCGTCGCCCCGCACCATCATCACCATTTCGCTGCGCATGTAGGGATCGGAAAAATCGACCTTTTCCTTGCGGTCGTCGCGGATGGTGATGCCGGTCATGCCGATGTCATACTGGCCTTCGGACACGGCGGGGATCATGGCATCCCAGCTGGAATTCTCAATCACGATTTTGGCGTTGATCCGCTTGGCGATCTCGTTGATGGCATCATATTCCCAGCCAATCGCATCGCCGGTTGCCGGATCGATGAACTGCAACGGCGGATAGGCGTTTTCCGTCACCACAACAATTTCCCGCCCGCCGAGGTCTGCGGCAAGGGCCGCGCCGGCCATGATGACGGACGCAAAGGCGCCCAATACGATTTTCCTGAACATGATATGTCTCCGATCCCTGTTTCGAGTCTTCTTGAGTCGTTCGATGTTCGCATGAACCGTGCCAAGCGGGCAAGAACAATCCTGCCCATGTCGTTTTCACACCGTCCACGGTCGGCAAATTGTGGACGCGGGGCCGTGATCGTGGCTAACTACCCCAAAGCAGTATCCGGAGAGCAGCCATGAACACCCCCAAAACCCATGTCAAAGCCCTTGTCGTCGGCGGCGGAGTCGTCGGGGCCTCTATTTCCTATCACCTTGCCAAGGCGGGCTGGAAGGACGTCGTGCTGCTGGAACGGGACGAGCTGACCTCGGGCTCCACATGGCACGCGGCGGGGTTGTTGCCGCTGTTCAACATGGGCTATGCCACCAGCCACATCCATGACTATTCCGTCAAATTCTACAAAACGCTGGAGGAGGAAACCGGCCTGAACGCGGGGTTTTCCGTGGTTGGCAACCTGCGTATGGCGCAAACGCGCGAGCGCATGGATGAATACATGCTCTACGCCACCACCGCCGATTCCGTCGGCATCCCGCATGAATTCCTGACACCGGACGAAATCAGACAACGCTGGCCCCTGATCCGCACCGAGGACCTGCAAGGCGCGCTTTACCACCCCACCGACGGCTACATAAACCCCGCCGATGTGACGATGGCGATGGCCAAGGGGGCACGGCAACGGGGCGTCGAAATCCTGCGCAAGCGGCAGGTGGACAGCTATGAATGGACCGGTTCCGAATGGATCGTGCGCGGGCGGGTGATGATGGAAAAGGGCGGCAATCTGGTGCCCTCCGAGGAACCCTTTGAAATCCGCGCCGAACATGTCGTCACCTGCACCGGCAACCACGCGCAGCGCACGGCGAAACAGCTGGGCATCAAGATGCCCGCCATCCCCGTGGAACACCAGTTTATCGTCACCGACAGCGACCCCGCGCTGGTGGAATGGCGCAAAAACAACCCCGAACACCCCGTCATCCGCGACGCCGACGCGCAATCCTATGTGCGCGAGGAACGCGGCGGCTGGATCCTTGGCGTCTATGAAAAAGGCGCCCCCGCACGGTTCGAGTTCGGCGTGCCGGACAGCTTCCGCGCCGATCTGTTTCCGCTCGATCTGGAACGGATCGAGGACCAGTATATGGCGATGATCCACCGCATGCCCTCGACGGAACACATCGGGCTGAAGGACGATTTCAACGGCCCGATCTGCTACACCCCCGACGGCAACCCGCTGGTCGGTCCGGCGCCGGGCCTGCGCAACATGTGGCTGGCCGAGGGGTTCTCCTTCGGTATCACCGCCGCCGGCGGCACCGGATATTATCTGGCGCAAATGATGGTGGAGGGCGAGGCCGAGATCGACATGGCCTCGCTCGACCCGAAACGCTACGGCGACTGGATGACCACGGAATACGCCGCCCGCAAGAACGAGGAATGCTACGAACACGTCTACATCCTGCACCACCCCGACGAAGAGCGCGAGGCCTGCCGCCCGCTCCGCACCGCGCCGTGCTATGACCGCCTGAAGGCCCGCGGCGCGCAATTCGGGCAGGTGAACGGCATGGAACGCCCGAACTACTTCGCGCCCGAGGGGTTCTCGGACCACGATTCCCGTTCCTTCCGCCGTGGCGGCTGGTGGCAATATGCGGTGGAGGAGGCCAAAGCCATCCGCGAAAACGTCGGCCTGATCGACGCGACCGCCTTTACCAAGCACCGCGTCAAAGGGCCGGGGGCGACGGCGTTTCTGGACTGGTTCACCACCAACAGGCTGCCGCGCATCGGGCGCATCAACCTGACCTATGCCCTGACGGCTGCGGGCACCACCCGCACCGAATACACCATCGTGCGCGAGGGTGCGGATGAATATTACCTTGTCTCCGCCGGCGCATGGACCGAATACGACAGCGACTATCTGCGCAAGGCGGCGGAGGATAAGGCCCCCGACTTCGGCTATATCGAAATCCAGAATGTCACCACCCAATACGGCGTTTTCGCCATCGCGGGGCCACGTTCGCGCGACGTGCTGAAAAAACTGGTCAAGGATCCCGACCCCGCAACCGCCCTGTCCAACAAGCGTTTCCCGTGGCTATCGGCGCAGAAGATCGAGCTGGGCATGTGCCCCGTCCACGCCATCCGCGTCGCCTACACCGGCGAACTGGGCTGGGAGCTGCACCACCCCGTAGAGATGCAGAACTACCTTTTCGACCTGCTGGAAGAGGCCGGCGCGGAATTCGACATGAAACTGGTCGGCGCGCGGGCGCAAAACTGGCTGCGACAGGAAAAATCCTACCGCGCCTTCGGCACCGAACTCGGCCGCGACGCCACCCCGCTAGAGGCCGACCTGCCCCGCTTCGTTGACCTGTCCAAGGACTTCCACGGCAAGGCGGCGATGGAGGCCCTGGGCATCCGCGCCAAATGCGTCACCCTGCTGATCGACGGCCCCGAAGACGCCGACCCCTGGGGCCGCGAGGCGCTGTTCGTGGATGGCACCAAGGTCGGCCGCCTGACCTCGGGCGGGTATTCGGTCGCCTTCGGAAAATCCATCGGCATGGGCTACCTGCCACCGGAAATCGCCACGGTCGGACAAAAGGTGCAGGTAAAAATGTTCGAAAAACTCTGGCCCGCCGAAGTGGTAGAGGATTCCCCCTACGATCCGAAGAATGCGACGATCAGGGTGGACGGGTAAGCCCCTGTTCCGGCGCAATGACCGAGAGGGCATCGCCCGATCCGGGGGTGGGCGAGAAGCGCCCGCCCGTGGGGGCGGATCGGGCGCTGGCCGGGTCGCAAGCGCCCCGACCCGAAATTACCCCCTCACTCCACCCGCACCTGCGCCCTATCGGTTTCGCCCAGCGCGTCGATGACCGAGATCACGGCATAGCCGGGGCCGTCGGGTTGCCATGTGGCCTCGTGTTCCCAGGGCAGCAGGTCCAGCGGTTTGCCGTCTACCAGAACGCTGAAGGGGGGCTGGCCCTGGCGGAATTTTATCACCACCGACTCGCCCAAGGCTGCCACTTTTGCGCCATCGGGCGGGTAGGTGATTTCAGGCCGGTTCGGATTGGCCAGCGGGTCGCCGTTGCGGAAATGTTGCAGCGGCAGCGGCAGGTCCTGCGTGCCGACCGTCAACACGGAGTCCGGCGCGGGGGGC
>JALWQC010000198.1 GCA_027080755.1 Paracoccaceae bacterium | reverse complement strand
CGGACCTGTGCTTCAACTTCCACTATTTCGCCATCCGCAAGATGCACTTCCTGATGCGCGCGCGGGCTATCGCTGTCTTTCCGGGGGGCTTCGGCACCATGGACGAGATGTTCGAGGCCCTGACCCTGATCCAGACCAAACGGATGGAGCCAATGCCCATTCTGCTGTTCGGCAAGGAATTCTGGTGCAAGATCATCAACTGGGAGGCCCTCGCCGACGCCGGCACCATCAGCCCCGAGGACATCCACCTGATGAATTTCGTCGAAACGGCAGAAGAGGCCTGGGACATCCTGCAAAACTGGCAGGGGTAGCCCCCTATTCCACCAACCGGTATTCCACCAGCATGGTCTTTTGCAGCGGGTTGAAATTGTCGTCCGAAACCAGCGTAACATACGTCTGCCCGTCGCGCCCCCAAAGGGAGATCCCCTCCATATTATCCAGCGTGCCGGCGGGGGTTTCCAGCAGGGTTTCCTCTGTCATGTCGGGCAGGGAAAACCGGCGCACCCGTGTCTTGAACCCGCCCAGCCAGCTAAAGCCGCGTTCCAGCACATAAAGCCGCCCGTCTGGCCCGAAATCCGCCCCCGTCACCAGAAACGTTCCGCGGCGCGGGATGTGATAGGGGATGCGCCAGGTTTCGCCGTCAAACACATAGACGGGAAAGGGACGCTCCGGCTGGCCCGAGCGTTCGGGGACGGCATACAGAAACCCCTGCGCGTCGGCGGCCAGCGCCTCCAGTCCGGAATTGTTTTGCAGGGTGCGGAAATCGGGATGTTTGGGCAGAAACGTCGAAGCCTGCGCCGGATCGTCCTGCACCATCACCCTGTGGTTGGCCTCGAACGACATGAAAATCCGCCCCGCAGGGTCAACGGCCAGCCCCTCGGCATCCGCATTATGGCCGGTGACCGGATTGCCCTTGCTGTCGGGGATAGCCCCCTGTGCCAGCAGATCAACCCCGACCAGTTCCCCGCCCGCATGGATCAGGCGCCCCCCGAAATACATGCCACGGTCCGAGATGGCCAGAAACCGGCCGTCATCCGCAACCTCTATGCCGGAAAGGCCGCCAAAGCGTTCCTCGTCCTCCTGCCAGATCACGCGTCCGTTCGCCACCAGCGTCGCCCCCTGCGCGGCAAGCGGCAGCAGGGCCAGCAGAAATGCCAGCCGCTTCATGGTGCCTGCAACACATCGCGGCACTGCGCCGGCAGATCGTCCAGCCTCAGCTCGGGCTTGGGGACCTTGGGCGGGGCGTTCGGGTCGGGCGGCTTCAGGGCATCGGTCACCCACCAGACGGCATCCTTGCACCCGTCCCCGGGCGGCGGCGGGGCCTGTTCCACACAGTTCTGCGCCCCCTCGGGACAGTTAAGGCGCACATGGAAATGGTCGCGATGCCCCCACCACGGCCGCAGCTTGCGCAGGAACGGCTTGTCCGCCGGCGTGGCATCGGCGCACATCTGCAGCTTGATCGCGCCGGAAACGAAAATCCGCGCCACGGCCGGATCCTTCAGCGCCGCCATCAGGATTTGATGGTGCTGCGGCGTCCAGCGCCCGTTAACGCTGCGCTTGTCCCGCGACACAACCGAAGTGGCAGAGATATTTTCCCGCGCGCTCCGGTCCAGATC
>JALWQC010000197.1 GCA_027080755.1 Paracoccaceae bacterium | reverse complement strand
GCTTTCTGTCCTTGAAAAGGGGGCCACCCTGTCCGGCGGGCAGAAAACCCCCGATATTTCGCGCCTGCGCCGCTGTGAACGCGGGATTAACAGGTCCTGACCCTAAACGCATAAGCAATCTTATGTTAACGTTTTAGACGTCGAACTTTTTTGCAGCCAGACCCATCATGATCAGCGTAATGCCGTCAAACAGCAGGCTGATGCCAAGGTAAAGCCCGACCAGAACGACCGTATCGGCCGGCCATGCAAAGGTCATGATCAGACCCAGACCAAGCGAGACAACCCCGTTCGCGGCCATCCAGCCCCAGCCCTTCATGGGATACATGCTCTGTGCCAGCGCAAAGTTGGCGAAGGCGTCCATGAACAGGTAAAGCGCCAGCAAAAGCGCCACGGCCAGAATACCGGCCAGCGGGTTGAACAGCACCAGCGCACCGGTGAACAGCAGCAGGAAGGCCTTGACCCAGGAAATTACGGATTTCCAGTTGGTCAGGAAGGCCAGATACAGGCTAAGCGTGCCCGCTGTCAGCAAAATCCACCCCAAAAAGGCGCTTGCCACCAGTGACAGGGCCTGCGGCAGGATAATCCCCAGCAGCCCCAGGGCCAAAAGCAACCCTCCGATCAGAAGGCTGTGTTTACTGAATTTCTTAAGCACTGCCCCATCAAAACCGGAGAGGACGACGGTAGTTTCATTGTAACCAGTCATTGTATTTCTCCTTTCTTCTTCTACCAAAGAGGTGGGGGTTCGTGACGTTTACGTCAAGGATTACCCTGCGGATTCCGCAAAAGAATCTGCACATCGGCCACATTGGTGCCGGTGCCGCCGGTCATCAGCAGGGCGCCGGCCTGTTGCAGCGCGCGGTAGCTGTCGTTGTTGGCAAGGCGCGCGGTGGCGTCGGGGATTCTGGCTATGGTGTCGGGGTCGATGATCCCGCCGGCGGCGTCTGTCGGGCCGTCGCGTCCGTCCGTTCCGCCGGATAGAAACACCCAGTCGCCGGGGATCTCGGCGCTGCGCAGGGCCATGCGCAGGGCCAGCTCCTGATTGCGCCCGCCTTTGCCCGTGCCGGTGATCCGCACCGTGGTTTCCCCGCCGAAAATCAGGGTTCCGGTCGGGTTTTCCTGTGCCGCGCGCAGGATAAAATCCGCCGCCTCTGCCACATCCCCGACCAGCGCGTCGCTGACGATGATGCCGCCCGAGGCGTCGCGCAGGGCCTCCAGACTCTGGCGATTGCTGCCGATCAGGGTGTTTTCCGCCTGCACGGGGGCGGCGGGGGATTCCGTTTGCAAAACCTTTTGCACGCTGGCCGGCAGGCTCGTGAATACGCCGCGGTCCTGCAACAGTTGGCGCGCCTGTCGTCTGCTGGCAATCGGGGCCACGGTCGGGCCGCTGGCGATGACCCGCAGGTCGTCCCCGATCACATCGGACAGGATAAACCCGCGCACTTCGGCCGGAGCCGCCAGCCGCGCCAGCCCGCCCCCTTTCAGGCGGGACAGATGCTGGCGCACCATGTTCATTTCGGTAATGTCGAAGCCGCCCTCCAGCAGGAGGCGCGCGGTTGCCACCTTGTCCGCACGGCTGATCCCCGCGCCCGGCGCCCCCAGCAGGGCCGCCCCCCCGCCCG
>JALWQC010000196.1 GCA_027080755.1 Paracoccaceae bacterium | reverse complement strand
TCATAAACTCAGAGATCCCTTTTAAACCGGGGGCCGAAATCAGGGGCCAGGAAGCCCTTTCCGAGACATATTGCAAAAACGGGGCGGCCTGCGGGCGGGTGCCGGATTTTTTGTGCGCGCAAGGCGGGGTTTTCGGGGGTATTAGCACTCCACTAAACCGGTTTAGTGGATATGTCGCGGGGCGCAGGGTGGGTGCTGTTTTCCAAGCGATACCAATAGGATGCGAGGGGACAAACCGCCCCAAACACCCCGCAGAAACCCTAGGTTTAACCGGATATTAACCATCCCTCGCAGGGCAAAAACCGTAACTACTAACATATGTTAGTAAACGCCCACGCCCAATAAAAAAGGCGCGCAAGATGCACGCCTTTTCCATATATTACATCCGCACAGGGGAGGCCCCGATCGGCTGCAAACCGCGCAAAAGCGCGGCTTGCGAAAGCAGTTAGAAGTCTGCAGAGATATACGCTGTGATTCCACCGCCAAGACTCATCCGCGCTTCCTGTTCCGCCATACGGCAAGGCCCGCACCAGCTGTCACCGGCACTGGCAAGGAACGCGCGGTAGATACGGTCCTGTTCCGCAGCCCCCATCCCTTTGGCCAGCCGGCTTGCCACGACGCGGGCCAGAAAACGGGTCTGTTCCGCCGGTTTCATCTGGCTCAGCTCCCTGCGCTGCCAGCTGGACAGGGAAAAACCGCCTGCGCCTTCGATTTTAACGGAAACATTGGCGTAGATCGGGGGGGTATCCTCCGCTTCGACGTTCTCTACCGGATCGATTTCACACCACGGCGCACCCGGATCGATTTCGCAATCACTCGGCCCCGGTTCACACCACGGCGCACCCGGATCGATTTCGCAATTATCCGGTTCACACCACGGCGCACCCGGATCGATTTCGCAATCACTCGGCCCCGGATCACAGAACAGGTCCGCCTCGGGGTTGCAGAAATCCGGCCCGCCGTTTGCAAAGGCCGGGCTGGCAAGCGCACCTGCTACCACTATTGAAAATAAAAAGGTTTTAAGATCTGTCATCTGTCACTCCTGAACTGTGGTCTAAAGACCTGACTAAGTTACCGGGAACCGTGCGTCCCCTCGTCCAGATTACAAATCACCCGCCAAAACACAAGTCCTACGGGTGCGTTTTTCACAACACACCCGCAAAAAGATAGTTAAAATGCGTAGCGTTGCGGCTTGCTTTCAAAGCATCGCCTGCCGGCAAACGTCAAACGCGGCCTCAGTAGCCGCCCTTGCGCCGGCTTTCCGGCAGACCGGCGATTTTGCCGCCCTGTTTGGACGGGTCCAGCGGGAACAGGTCGTAGACGTCGCGCTGGCTGACCTTTTCGCCCCAGGCCTTGCTCATGGCTTTGACGATGGCGCGGGTGTTGGGCTGGTTTCCGGCGTTTTCGAAATATTCCTCGCGCAGGTAATTGATCAGGTCCCAGTGGCGCTCGCCCAGTTCGATCCCGTCTTGCGCGGCCATGAATTTCGCCAGATCCTCGCTCCAGTCCTCGTGGTTTTCGAGGTGGCCGTTGGCGTTGGTTTCGATGGTTTTACCGTTGAATTCGAATGACATGTGTATTCCTCCCCAGAAACGAGTCATGATGTGCATATATTCTAATAAAGCAATATCAAGACAAAAAGCAACTCCTGACCACCTGTGTCAAATGGGCCTTGGGCAGCAGCAGCAGCATTTTCGGCGCGTCAAACCGCAGGTGCAGCGGCCCCGTCACCCTGTTGGAGGTCCCGATCATCCCGTCCGGTGCGAAATCCAGCCCTGCCAGCGGATATTCCAGCCCGCCGGACTCTCCGCGCACCGGCCCCATCGGGAACAGGGACAGACGGGTGCCGACAGGCAGGTTCAGGCGGAAATCGCGCGGGGCCAGAAAACACAGGTCCCGTTCGCCCAGCAACACCACATGCTGCGCCGGCGCCTTGACCAGCGCATGACAGGCCGCCAGTTCGTGATCCAGCCGCCCGCCCAGAAAGCCGACGCCGATATAGAACGGCGCGCAGGTGGAATAGAGGCATTTATCCAGATCGGTGGTCATCTGTTCGGGGATCTCGTGATACTGCGGCCCGTCAATGCGCGGGGCGCTGTCCATGTCCCCGATCACATGCGCCACCTTTTGCCCGTGTTCGCACGCGCGCAAAAGCCCGCCGTCAGCGGCAACCACAAGCGGGGCCAGCGCCACGGCGGCGTGCAGGTCGGGGGCGGCAACGGGGCCACCTCCGACAAGGGTTATAGCTGTGTCGGTGGACAGGATCGGGGTCACTCGTCCTCCGGCGGGCGGCCGACGCCGGTGAAGACCGGCTTGAACGGCAGCGCCCATGCAACACCGAGGAAGGCGTAGATCAGCAATTGCACGACCATGTTGACCTCGCCCAGTCGTGCCAGCAGGCCGATGGCGAGGATGATATACAGCGGCAGCCAGACCAGCAGCAGAAGCAACGCCCAGCGCCGGCGCGCCTTGCCCGACAGCGCCATCAGTCGGCAAACGGGTCGGTTACCAGGATGGTATCCTCCCGCTCCGGACTGGTGGACAGCATGGCGACGGGGCAGTCGATCAGCTCCTCGACACGGCGCACATATTTGATCGCCTCGGCGGGCAGATCGTTCCAGCTGCGCGCGCCGACGGTGCTTTCGGACCAGCCTTTCATGGTTTCGTAAACCGGTGTGACCCGCGCCTGTTCCTCGGCCGCTGTGGGCAGGTAGTCCAGCCGCTTGCCGTCCAGTTCGTAGGCCACGCAGATTTTCAGCTCCTCCAGCCCGTCCAGCACGTCGAGCTTGGTAAAGGCAATGCCGTTCACGCCGTTGATGGCGCAGGTCTGGCGCACCAGCACCGCATCGAACCAGCCACACCGCCGGTTGCGCCCCGTGACCGTGCCCTTTTCATGGCCAACGGTGGCCAGATGTTCGCCCACCTCGTCGTCCAGCTCGCAGGCAAACGGCCCCTCGCCGACGCGGGTGGTATAGGCCTTGACGATCCCCAGCACGAAATCGATCGCCCCTGGCCCCATGCCGGTGCCGGACGCCGCCATGCCGGCGGTGGTGGTGGAAGAGGTCACAAACGGATAGGTCCCGAAATCCACATCCAGAAGCGAGCCTTGCGCCCCCTCGAACAGGATGCGCTTGCCGCTTTTGCGTTTCTCGTTCAGCACCTTCCAGACCGGCGCCGCATAGGGCAGGACCTCCGGCGCGATCGCCAGCAGCTGCGCCTTCAGGGCCGCCGCGTCGATTTCCGCCAGCCCCAGCCCCTTGCGCAGGGCGTTGTGATGGGTCAGCAGGCGCGAGATCCGCAGCTCCAGCGTTTTGTCATCGGCCAGATCGGCCACGCGGATGGCGCGACGGCCGACTTTATCCTCGTAGGCCGGCCCGATGCCACGCCCCGTGGTGCCGATTTTGGCGATGGTGTTGACCTGCTCGCGCGCGCGGTCCAGTTCGCCGTGGATCGGCAGGATAAGCGAGGTGTTCTCCGCGATCATCAGGCTGTCGGGGGTGATGTCCACGCCCTGCCCGCGCAGCTTGGCGATTTCCTCGCCCAGTGCCCAGGGGTCCAGCACCACACCGTTGCCGATCACCGACAGCTTGCCGCCACGCACGATGCCGCTGGGCAGCAGGCTCAACTTATAGACCTTGCCGTCGATCACCAGCGTATGGCCGGCGTTATGCCCGCCCTGAAAACGCGCGATCACATCGGCGCGCTCGGACAGCCAGTCCACAATCTTGCCCTTACCTTCGTCACCCCACTGGGCGCCGACTACAACTACATTGGCCATTTCATGCCTTTCGTTTAGGAAGTTACGGTCAGCTTATAACGGGCTTTCCCGCCCTTGGGAACCACCTTTAACGCAGTGCAACAGGGCGACGGGGACGGCATTTTCCGGCCGGTGAAATACCGTTTTACGGCTGTTATGTCAGGGGATTACAAGGCGCACCCCCCGTCTACTAACATATGTTAGTAGACACGCCCCCACAAAAAAACCGCGCCAGTGTCCGGCGCGGTTTGTCAGGCGGCGATCCTACAGCCCGGAATGCGAGCCGTCACACAGCGGCGGGGTCTTGGTGTGCTTGCAGCCGCAGAAAAACACCTTGCCGGATTTCTCGGCCGTGTATTTCACCGGCACAAAATCCGTTCCCTTGTGCGAGCCGTCGCAAAACGGCTGCTTGGCGGATTTCCCGCAAGAGCACCAGAAATAGGATTTCCCCTCCTCGACCTCGACGGGATAAGGCGCCTTCCGGGCAATAATCGGTAGATCTGTCATGTTCGTCCTTTCCATAGATTGCCCCAGACTCCGGCATCAGGCGATTCGACGCAAGCAGAATAGCCTCGCGGCGGATAATGCCAGCCGTTGATCTGCATCATTGCCCAACAAGGCGCGGGGCAACTAGGCTCGGGACAGGGAAAACAGGAGAACATAAAAATGCGTTACAGGTTCGCAATTCTGGCACCCGTTTTTCTGGCAACCACCATTGCCACGACAGCACAGGGCGCACCGGCCGATCTGGCCAAATTCTATGCCGGCGGCTTTGCCAGCCTTGATGGCGGACAGGCGACAGCCTTTGCCCTGCCGGCCAATTCCGAAACCGGCAGCGCGGCCTTTACCGGCACCCTCGTTGGCGGTTTCTTCGGGCATAACTACCAGAACGGGGCCTTCGTTCTGGGGGTAGAGGCCGCCTATTCCACCGGCAGCCTGCACGATGCGGGCAATCCGGATGCGGCTATCACATCCATGATCGACATAAAACTGCACGCCGGTTATGCCGTCGGCCAGTCGGGGATGGTCTATGCCGTGGGCGGGGTGGCCTATGCACACCAGCAGGCCGGAGCGGCCTTTATCGATTCAAATGGCATCAGCTATGGTCTGGGGGCGCAATATATGCTGACCGACAACTGGTTTGTCGCGGCCGAGTATCTGCAACGCAGCCTGCGCGGCATTTCCAGCGACGGGGCCAGACGGGTGGAATACACCCTGCCCTCGGCGCAAATACGCCTCGGCTATAACTTCTGAAGGATCCCGCCGCCCGAATGCTTCCGGGCGGCGGTGTGGCCTTAGGGTGTGGCCCTAGAACGCCAGCGCTTTGGCCTGTTTGACCTGCGGCAGGCTGGCGATGGTTTTCAGCGTTTCCGCATCGATCGGCGCGTCCACACCGACCAGCGCGATGGCCTCGCCGTCCTTGACCTCGCGGCCCAGCGCGAAGGTGGCGATGTTCACGCCCAGCGCGCCCAGCGTGGTCCCGAGCGCCCCGATATAGCCGGGCAAATCGGCGTTGGTGGTATAGAGCATATAGGGCTGCGGTTCCGCCTCCAGCCCGATGCCCTTGATCTGGATAAAGCGCGGGCGCCCGTCGGAATAGATCGTGCCGGCGACCGAGCGCGTCTGCTTTTCCGTCACCACCGTCAGCCGGATATAAGAGCCGAACGCCCCCTGTGCATCCTTGCGCGTCTCGGCAATCTTGATGCCGCGTTCCCGCGCCACAAGCGGGGCGGACACCATATTGACGCCCCCCTCGCCCACCAGCGGGATCAGCAGGCTGGCAATCAGGCTGGAGGTCAGCGGCTTCAGGTTCAGATCCCCGACCGTGCCGACATATTCGATTTCGATTTCCTTGATCGGGCTTTCCGTAACCTGACCGGCAAAACCGCCCAGCTTCTCGGCCAGATCGATCCAGGGCTGCAGGATCGGGGCCTCCTCGGCGGTGACAGACGGGGCGTTGATGGCGTTGGAAATGGCGCCGCGCATCAGGTAATCGGACATCTGTTCCGCCACCTGCAGCGCCACGTTTTCCTGCGCTTCCGAGGTCGCGGCCCCCAGATGCGGGGTGCAAACCACGTTGGGCAGGCCGAACAGCACGTTTTCCTTCGCCGGCTCGTCCGCATAGACATCAAAGGCCGCGCCCTTCAGCGCACCGGATTTCAGCGCCTCGGCCACGGCGGCTTCATCCACCAGACCGCCACGGGCGCAGTTGACCAGATAGGCGCCCTGCTTCATCTTGCCGATACGTTCCGCATTCAGCAGATTGGCGGTCTTCTCGGTTTTGGGCAGATGCAGGGTGACAAAATCGGCCTGCGCCAGCAGATCCTCGATATCATCAACCTTGGTCACGCCCAGCTTCTGCGCGCGCTCCTCGGACAGGAAGGGATCATAGGCAATCACCTTCATTTTCAGCCCCTGCGCACGGTTGGCCACAACCGAGCCGATATTACCCGCGCCGATCAGGCCCAGCGTTTTGCCGGTGATCTCGGTCCCCATGAACTTCGACTTTTCCCACTTGCCCGCCTGCGTAGAGGCATCGGCCGCCGGAATTTGGCGCGCCACGGCAAACATCATGGCAATGGCATGTTCGGCCGTGGTGATGGAGTTGCCAAACGGCGTATTCATCACCACGATCCCCTTGGCCGAGGCCGCGGGAATATCCACATTGTCCACCCCGATACCGGCACGCCCGATAACCTTCAGCTTGTCGGCTTTGGCAATCAGATCGGCCGTGGCCTTGGTGGCGGAACGGATGGCGAGACCATCGTAATCGCCAATGATTTCCGCCAGTTTGGCGGGGTCTTTGCCCAGATCGGGCATAAAATCGACCTCTACCCCGTTGGCTTTGAAGATTTCAACGGCGGCGGGCGACAGTTTGTCGGAAATAAGAACTTTGGGCATCTGTATGCTCCTTTTTTGATAGAATTCGGAAACGGTCAGGCAAGGTGGAAAGGATCGCGCCGGACCCGAGGGG
>JALWQC010000195.1 GCA_027080755.1 Paracoccaceae bacterium | reverse complement strand
GGGTTGTACTGCCGCACCGAGAGCCCCTTGCCTATATACAACAATCCGGGCCATTCCGGGCGCAGGCGGACTCATTGCTCCCGGTGTTTCATACATCGACGTCCCTGTCGCACATCCCGAAAGCGAAAATGCTGCAACGGCTAACATGATATACAATAGCGATTTAAACACAATTCTCTCCAATTTATCAATTTTCTGTGAATATAAGGTATAGTCCGATCCAGCCCGTTTGGCAACCTATCAGAATTATCTGGAAGTATTATCACCTAAAACGTGCGGACTTTCCTAAATCAAAGCAGCCCGTGGCGGCATTCGGCCGCGGTTGGGCTGTGCTTGCGCAACAGGGCGCACAAATGCTGTGGCGGTTTTGTGGCCGGTCTTCGGGGGATGTCTGCGGGGGATATAGGAAGGGTAATGGTGCACCCGGCACGATTCGAACGTGCGACCCCCTGATTCGTAGTCAGGTACTCTATCCAGCTGAGCTACGGGTGCGTTGGGGGGTATTTAGCCCCGCCCGCCAGCCGTTGCAAGAGCGAAAAACCGTAAAGGCGGAATTATTTATCGCCCGAGGACAGGAATATCCGAAAGGTGGTTCCCGCCGGTGATGTCTCTATCAATTCGAGGCGCCCGCCGTGGCCGCGCACCAGTTCCGCCGCAATCGCCAGCCCCAGTCCGGTGCCGCCCTGACGGGCGTTCCCCTGAAACGGCTTGAACAAATGTTCCTGCGCTTTTTCCGGCAACCCCGGCCCCGTGTCGCGCAGGCAGACCTCTACCCCGTCGCGGGTTTCTCTGGCGGTGATGGTGATAACCCCGTTCCGGCCCGTCCCCTCGATCGCCTGTCGGGCGTTGCGGATCAGGTTGGTGAACACCCGGAACATCTGTTCGGGATCGACCCGCACCACGATATCGCCGGTCACGGTGGAGATCACCTGAACCTTTTCCATATCCGCCTGCAGGGATTCGTTGTCTATCACATCCTCGACCAGCGTTTTCAGGGGCAGATCGCGCAATTCGGGTTCCGGCTCGTCCGCCTTGCCAAAGGCCAGCGTGCGTTCGCACAGGTTGACCGCGCGGGACAGGGAGTTCATCAGCTTGGGCGACATACGCTTGACCTTCGGGTCGTCGCTCATGTCCAGCATGTCGGCCAGCACCTGCGTGGTTGTCAGCATGTTGCGCAGGTCATGGCTGACCTTGGACACCGCCCCGCCCAGCTGCGCCAGCCGCTCTTTCTGGCGCAAGCTGGCATTCAGGCCGGTTTGCAGCTCGCGCAGGGCGACCTCGGCCTGATGCAGTTCGGTGATACTGGCGTTGGGGGTGATGATGTTATGCGCATCCTCGGGGGCATCGCGAAACCGCAGCATAGAGGCAATAACCTTGGAAATCGGGCGGCTGATCAGCACCTGCAACGCCAGAAACAGCAAAAGCCCGGTCACGGCGGATATCAGCAGCGACAGCAGCAGCACGTTCTTGGCATAGGCAAGCATCGCCTGGCGCACCGGCTCGGCCATCAGGACGATCTCTATTTCGTTTCCCGCGCCCTTGACCGGCATCCCGATCACCCGCAGGATTTTGTCCTTCGGGGCAAAGGCACAGGCCAGCGCGTCGCGGATGGCGTCCAGCGTGCCGACCTTGCGCAGATCAAAGGTGGCATCGACCGGATGGGGAATCGGGTTGGACAGCACCAGTTCGCGCACCGCATTGCGCCGCAGGACGATGTTCAGCACCTCGGCGTTTTTCAGCAATTCGGCGTTCAGTTCCGGCGAAACCATATCATCCGGCGTCGCCAGCAGCGCCAAAGAGGCAATCTGCGCCTTTTCCAGCCGTTGTTGCAGATAGGAAATGCGGAAATTCGCGACCGAGGGCACAAATATCAGCACCTCTGCCATCATCACAAACAGGATGGATAGCAGCAAAAACCGGCCCGATAACGTTTTGTAAAACATGTGCTTGCGATGTCCCTTTGGGCGAATGTAGGCGCTATACCCGCCCGCGGCAAGCGCATAGCATCCCCGTTTTGCAGCCGGTTTTTCCACCGGAACGAACGGGGGGTTGCCGGGAAAACCGTAAAATACTATAAAAATGCCATATTTTTCGTTTTTTGCTTCGGGCAATATTTTACAAATTTCGAATTGCCCGGGGCGTCTGTATTTGGAGGTTCCATGATTACCCGCAACAGTCTTTGCACCCTTGCGCTTTCCCTTGGCGTTTCGCTGTTTTCCACCACAACATCCGCCCAGACCCTGCCCGCCGGCGTTTCCGTCACAGGCGGGGCGGAAATCTATACCGCCGGATTTTACCAGCCCTCCGGCTATTGGAGAGACCGGACCAACGACACCCGGACATTCCTGACCCTGACATATGACGGGCAAAAGGCCGGCACCATCCCCTTCGGGTTCGAGCTGTCCGGCAGCTGGCGCGACACCCAAAGCTACAAGTCCGGTGCCTTTGTTCGGGGCGGGACAAATACGACGGTCTATGCCACGGTATATTACGACAGCGCCTACGGCCGGTTTTCGTTTGGCCGGACCCGTCCCGTTTTGCTGGACTATCTGGATACCGTCCCGCGGACTCTTTCGGCCATCGGGGCCGATGCAATCGGGTATGGCAATTCGGATGTTGCGACCCTGCTGCACCGTAGCAGCCAGCCTTACAGCGGGTCAGGGAGCGACAGCCGGTATCTTTCCCTTCGTTACGATTCCCCTTCGGTAAATCTGGGCGGCGGACAGTTGCGCTTCGGGTTGGAGGATATGCAGCTGCTGTCCGCACAGCGCGGATTTCCTGCCGGCACCAGCATTGTCTCTGCCGCGCTGCAATACCGCAATAATGCCCTGACCCTCGGGGCGAATGTCATGCGTGCCTCGCAGGCCAGCAGCGCCAACTGGCCACAAACCAGCTATGGTGCCTCGGCGCGGTATGACACGGGTAAATGGTATGCCGCCGCGCGGTATGCCAAAAGCTGGATCAACAATTTCGACATCCTTCATATGGCCGGCGGCTATAGAGCGACCGATAATCTGGACCTGCAATTGCAGTTGGCGAGCTATATTCATGCGGACGGATCGAACCCGACACGGCGCTGGCTGACGGCCTCGGCAAAATATACCTTCGACAAGGGGTTTTATGTCGGGGCCAGTTATACGCATGATGTTTCGGGGCCGGCCTCCAGCACTCCCGGTTATGAAAGCACCGCGATCTATGCCGGCTGGACCTTTGACATCGGCAGCTAGGTAAACCGCTGCACAAAGCGCACGACGGCCTTCAACCGGTCGTTTTCAAACAGCCGCGGGGTGTAATACTGCCCTGCGGCGCGTTTGTTGATCTCGCCCAGCGTCGGATAGGGGGACACCATCGCCGCCACCGCGCCGATTTTCAGCCCGTTGGCAATGACCAGCGCCCATGTCTGGATCAACTCGCCCGCCTGCGCCCCGACAATAGAGGCCCCGACCGGCCGCCCCTTGACCACCATCACCTTGATCAGCCCCTCGGTCAGCCCCTCGGCGCGGGCGCGGTCGTTTTCGGCGGTGTCAAAGCGCAACACCTCCAGCCGGTCGCCGTGTTTTTCACGCGCCTGCGCCTCGGTCAGGCCGACTTGTGCGATCTCGGGGGCGGTATAGGTGACCCAGGGGATATGGGCGGTTTTGGCCTTTGACGGCAGCCCGAACAGCGCGGAACGGATGATAACCCCCGCGTGATAGCCCGCCACATGGGTAAATTGCAGCCCGCCGGCCACGTCGCCAATGGCATAGACACGCCGGTTGGCGGTTTTCAGCCCCGCATCGACCACAATCCCCGCACGGTTGGTTTCAATCCCCGCCTTGTCCAGACCAAGGCCTTCCACATTCGCCTTGCGCCCCACCGCCATCAGCAGATGCGAGCCGGTATAGCGCCCGCCGTCCTGTGTTTTGACCGTCACACCCCCCTCGGGCGTGATTTCCGACACCATTGCGCCCTCGACAATCTCCACCCCGTCGGCGCGCACGGATGCCAGCGCCACCGCCGCCATTTCGGGATCGTCGCGGCCAAGGGCTTTTGCCCCCTCTATCACCGTCACGCGCGATCCCAGCCGTGCATGCGCCTGCGCCATTTCCATGCCGATAGGCCCGCCGCCGATCACCAGCAGATGCCCGGGGCGCGTGCGCAAATCGAACAGGTTTTCATTGGTTAGATAGTCCACCAACTCCAGCCCCGGGATCGGCGGCACAAAGGGCGAGGATCCGGTGGCAATCACAAAGCGGCGCGCGGTGATGACCGTATCGCCGGCCTGCACCTCGGTTTTTGAAATAAAGCGGCCATATTCGGGGATGACCTGCACGCCCAGCCCGGCAAAGCGTTCAACGGAATCATGCGGGGCGATGCCGGCAATCACATCCGAGACCCGCCCCATCGCCTGCGCGTAATCCACGTTTGGCGTGACCGGGGCAACACCGAAAGGCGCGCCGGTGGTCATGGCGTGTGCATGCTTGCCCGCCGCAATCAGCGCCTTGGAGGGAACGCAGCCGTAATTCAGGCAATCCCCGCCCATTTTGCCCCCCTCCAGCAGCACCACAGAGGCCCCCATCTGCACAGCCCCCGCCGCCACGGACAACCCGCCAGAGCCGCCGCCGATAACACAAAGGTCGGTTCTTATACGCTTCATGCGGTTTCCTTTTTACGCAGGACTTTCAGAAGAACAGGCAAAAGCGACAAGGCACACAGCGCCAGAATCGGCCCCAGGATCTGCCACTCGAATATAATCCCGAGGTCGGGCGTTTCCCCGCGGGCAAACACCGCCCCCAACCCCGAGCCGACCCAGGTATAAACAATAGCCCCCGGAATGATCCCGACAAAGGTTGTCCAGACAAAGCGGCGCAGTTTTGTCCCCACAAGGGCCGGCACAAGGTTGGCGACAAAGAACGGAAAGGCCGGCACGAAACGCATCAGCAACAGGAAGCTGACCTCGTTTTCATCCAGCCCGTGCTTGATCCGCCCGACCAGCCCCTGCGCATTGTCCAGCTTGCGCGCCAGATAGTCCCCCAGCCCCATACGTGCCGCCTGAAAGATCAGCGTCGCGCCGATGGTGGCGGACAGGATGTTGAACAGCGCCCCGGGAAACACCCCGAACAGAAAGCCGCCGGTCAGCGAGGCCACCGCCGCGCCGGGCAGGGAAAAGGCGACGATGACAATATAGATCGCCATGAACCCCAGCGCCGCCAGCAGATAGTTGCTGTCCCGCCACGCCAGCAGGGCCTGCCGGTTGTCGCGCAGCGATTCGAAGGTCAGATAGTCGCGCAGCAGGAAAAAGCCGGTGACCGCCACAAGGACAATCGCCCCCAGCGGCAGCAGTTTCTTCAGGGAAAGCCCCTCGGGCGGGTGCGATGTCATGCGATATATCCGTTGTTTTTGCGTTTCCCCCTATGTGACGGCAATTATCCGGTTGTGAAAGGGGCCTCACGCGTGGTTGATGGTTTGTCAGGGAATGTTTCAGTATTGACGGACCGGCGGGGCAAATTGTTTCGCCCGGCCGGTGTTTTTTCCGGCGAATGCGAATTGACTTCCTGACAACTCCGCCCTAAACAGCCATTTCAGAATTTCCGGTGGACGAATCTACCCGCCACCCCGCGCAGGAGACGAAACATGAAACGCACTTACCAGCCGAGCAACCTTGTTCGCAAACGCCGCCACGGTTTCCGTGCGCGCATGGCCACCAAAAACGGCCGCAAGATCCTGAATCGCCGTCGTGCGCAGGGTCGTAAAGAATTGTCTGCATAAGACGATCCAGGTTACAGACTTGACGCCGCCGAGGGCAGACCGCGAACCCGCCGCAGGGAACGCCGGTGAAACGCCCCCGGCGGCTTCTGTTTGCCCGATCGAAACCCTGCGCAAACGGTCCGATTTCATCGCCGCCTCGCGCGCACGGCGCCAGTCGGCACAGGGGTTGTTGCTGCAGGCCCGCCGACGCCGCGAAGGCGAGGCCGCGCCGGATCTGGTCCGCGTCGGCTATACCTGTTCCAAAAAGGTCGGCAATGCCGTGGCCCGCAACCGCGCCAAACGCCGCTTGCGCGAGGTGGCCCGCGCCATCCTGCCGACGCAGGGCAAACCCGGATGGGACTATGTGTTGATCGGGCGCGCCCTTGAAACCGAAAACCGCCCGTTCCATTTATTGCTGCAAGACATGGAAACCGCGCTGAAACGTATTCACGCCCCGCGAAAGCCCCGCAAATGACTCCGCTCGCCTATATTCTCAGCCTGCCGGTAAAGGCCTATCGCATCATCGGCAGCCCCTGGGTCGGGGCCAACTGCCGCTATCAGCCCACCTGCAGCGCCTATGCGCTGGAGGCGCTGGAAAAACACGGCGCGATCAAGGGGGGCTGGCTGGCGGCCAAACGCATCGGGCGCTGTCATCCGCTGGGCAGCGACGGCTATGATCCGGTGCCGGGGTGCGATCACGACCACACCCACAGGCACGATCACGGGCACAACCATGACCACAAGGAACAGGGCCATGAAGGACACTAGCACCGAAATCCATCCCCTGTTCGAAGGCGCCCCCACCACAACCGCCTTCAAAAAGCTGCGCAAACGCATCATCCGCCAGACCCGCGAGGCGATCGAGCAATACGGCATGGTCGAGCGCGGCGCCAAATGGATGGTCTGCCTGTCGGGGGGCAAGGACAGCTATACCCTGCTGGCCGCGCTGGTGGAATTGCAGTGGCGCGGGCTGCTGCCGGTGGAATTGCTGGCGGTGAACCTCG
>JALWQC010000194.1 GCA_027080755.1 Paracoccaceae bacterium | reverse complement strand
GCGCCAAGGTGTCCAGCAAGATCGCGGTTCTGAAGAACCTCGTCGGCAAGGTGGATGCGGTTGTTGTCGGCGGTGGCATGGCCAACACCTTCATGCTGGCCGACGGCCACCCCATCGGCAAATCGCTGAGCGAGCCGGACCAGGTGCCCACCGTGCATGAAATCCGCGAGCTGGCGGCGAAATCCGGTTGCCGGATCATCCTGCCGGTGGATGTGGTCTGCGCCTATGACTTTGCCCCGAATGCGGAGCATGTGACCACGGACATCGACGGCTGCCCGCCGGATGCGATGATTCTGGACGCCGGCCCCAAGTCGGTCGAGATGATCGGCAGGGAATTCGAGGGCGCGAAAACCATCCTGTGGAACGGCCCGATGGGCGCCTTCGAGATGGAACCCTTCGACATGGCAACCATCGCGCTGGCCAAGAAGGCCGCCGAACTGACCAAAGCGGGCAAGCTGGCGACCATCGCGGGGGGCGGGGATACCGTCGCCGCGCTGAATGTGGCCGGCGTTGCCGATGACTTCACCTATGTTTCCACCGCCGGTGGAGCGTTTCTTGAATGGCTGGAGGGCAAGGAACTGCCCGGTATAGCCGCCCTGCGCCGCGCTGCGGCCCATAACAAAGGATAACATCATGGCCCTGATTACCCTTCGTCAATTGCTGGATCACGCTGCCGAGAATGACTATGGCATGCCGGCCTTCAACATCAACAACATGGAGCAGGGTCTGGCGATCATGCGCGCTGCGGCCAAGGTTGACGCGCCGGTGATCCTGCAGGCCAGCCGCGGGGCGCGGTCCTATGCGGGTGACATCATGCTGCGCAATATGATCGAGGCGCTGGCGGAAATGTATCCCGATATCCCGATCTGTATGCATCAGGACCACGGCAACAACGAACAGACCTGCATGTCCGCGATCCGTTACCAGTTCACCTCTGTGATGATGGACGGCTCGCTGGAAGCGGATATGAAAACGCCGGCCAGCTATGAATACAACGTCGATATCACCGAGCGTGTCTCGCGCATGGCCCATTGGGTCGGTGCCTCGGTCGAGGGGGAACTGGGCGTGCTCGGCAGCCTCGAAACCGGCGAAGCGGCGAAGGAGGACGGCTCGGGCGCCGAAGGCAAGCTGAGCATGGACCAGCTGCTGACAGACCCGGACCAGGCCGCCGATTTCGTGAAGAAAACCAAGGTGGACGCACTGGCGATTGCCTGCGGGACCAGCCACGGCGCCTACAAGTTCAGCTCCAAGCCGACGGGCGACACGCTGGCCATCAGCCAGATCGAGGCCATCCACGCCAAGATCCCCGACGTGCATCTGGTTATGCACGGCTCTTCCAGCGTTCCGCAGTATCTGCAGGACCTGATCAACGAGAACGGCGGCGACATGGCCCAGACCTATGGCGTGCCGGTCGAGGAGATCGAGCGCGGCATCAAATCCGGTGTGCGCAAGGTCAACATCGACACCGACAACCGCATGGCCCTGACGGGCATGTTCCGCAAGGTCGCCAAGGACAAGCCGTCCGAGTTCGACCCGCGCAAATTCATGATCCCGGCAATGGACGAGATGGAAAAGCTCTGTATTGACCGGTTCGAGCGTTTCGGAGCCGCCGGCAATGCCGGCAAGATCAAGGTCATCTCTATGGATGACATGGCGAAACGCTACGCCGACGGGTCGCTGGACCCGAAGGTAGGATAAACCACCCCGAACCCCCGCACACCCGCGGGGGTTTCAGACAAACCGTTCTGCGCGAGGGCGATTCGCGCGACGATACCGGCTTGCCTGTCGGCGGGCCACAACAGGAGACGTGAATTATGGACCAGTCAGATCGTTAGGCCGACCTTTCGTTGACCGAAGAGGGCCTCATTGCGGGGGGGAACCATGTTCTCGTCGCTTATATCATGAAACCGAAGCCGGGGCATGGCACCTATTTGCAGGCGGCGGCGCATTTCGCGGCGGAATCTTCCACCGGCACCAATGTGGAGGTATCCACAACCGACGATTTCACCCGTGGCGTGGATGCGCTGGTGTATGAAATCGACGAGGAAAAGGAGATCATGAAGATCGCCTATCCCAATGCCCTGTTCGACCGCAACATCATCGACGGCCGCGCCATGGTCGCCAGCTTCCTGACCCTGACCATCGGCAACAACCAGGGCATGGGCGATATCGAATATGCCAAGATGCACGATTTCTATATCCCGCCGGCCTATCTGCGTCTGTTCGACGGGCCCAGCACCACGATCAAGGATCTGTGGAACGTTCTGGGGCGCCCGCATGTGGACGGCGGTTTTATCGTCGGCACCATCATCAAGCCGAAGCTGGGCCTGCGTCCGCAGCCCTTTGCCGACGCCTGCTATGATTTCTGGCTGGGCGGCGACTTCATCAAGAACGACGAGCCGCAGGGCAACCAGGTGTTCGCCCCGCTGAAAGAGACCATGACCCGCGTGGCCGACGCCATGAAACGGGCGCAGGATGAAACCGGCGAGGCCAAGCTGTTTTCCGCCAATATCACCGCCGACGACCATCACGAAATGGTGGCGCGCGGGGAGTTCATTCTGGAAACTTTCGGGGAAAATGCCGATCACGTTGCCTTCCTTGTGGACGGCTATGTGGCCGGTCCTGCCGCCATCACCACGGCGCGCCGGACCTTCCCGAACCAGTATCTGCACTTCCACCGTGCCGGCCATGGCGCCGTGACCAGCCCCAGTTCCAAGCGCGGCTATACCGCCTATGTGCTAAGCAAACTGGCGCGGCTGATGGGGGCCTCGGGGATCCACACCGGCACCATGGGATACGGCAAGATGGAGGGCGAGGCCGCCGACAAGCTGATGGCCTATATGATCACGGACGACAGCGCCGACGGGCCGTTTTTCCATCAGGAATGGCTGGGTATGAACCCGACCACGCCGATTATCTCGGGCGGGATGAACGCGCTGCGTATTCCGGGTTTCTTTGAAAACCTCGGCCATTCCAACGTGATCCTGACCGCCGGCGGCGGGGCCTTTGGCCATATCGACGGGCCGGCAGCGGGGGCGAAATCCCTGCGCCAGGCGGAAGAGTGCTGGAAAGCCGGCGCCGATCCGCTGGAATTCGCCAAGGACCACCACGAGTTCGCCCGCGCCTTTGAATCCTTCCCGGGGGATGCGGATAAAATCTATCCGGGCTGGCGTCGCGCACTGGGTATCAACTAGGATAAGGCCGCGCCCCCACACAGGGGGCGCGCATCCATTTACAGGACAAGAGGATCACCATGGATCGTTCAATCAAAATCGCCCCCTCCATTCTGTCGGCCAACTTCGGGCGGCTGGCCGAGGAAATCACCGCCATTGACGCGCAGGGCGCCGACTGGATTCATCTGGACGTCATGGATGGCCATTTTGTCCCCAACATCACCTTCGGCGCGCCGGTGATCGGGGCGGTTCGCGGGGCCTCGAAAAAGGTGTTCGACTGCCATCTGATGATCTCGCCCGTGGACAGTTTTTTGCAGGGCTTTGCCGATGCGGGCTGCGATTTTATCACCGTCCATGCCGAGGCAACGACACATCTGGACCGCTCGCTGCAGGCGATCCGCGCGATGGGGTGCAAGGCGGGGGTCTCGCTTAATCCCGCGACTCCGCCGGCAGAGCTGGAATATGTCATGGACCGGATCGACATGGTGCTGCTGATGACCGTCAACCCGGGGTTCGGGGGGCAGGCGTTTATCCCCTCGGTCGTGGAAAAGACGCGCAAGGTGCGCGAAATGATTGGGGATCGCGACATCCACATTGAAATCGACGGCGGCGTCACCCCCGAAACCGCGCCGCTGGTGGCCGCGGCCGGTGCCGATGTGCTGGTGGCCGGCTCGGCGGTCTTCAAGGGCGGAACCGTGGAAACGCAGGAGGTCTATGGCCAGAACATCCGTGCCATCCGCGAGGCCGCCGAAGCCGCCCGCGCATGAGCATCAAGGCCATCATCTTTGACGTGGACGGCACGCTTTCGGAAACCGAGGAGGCACACCGCGCCGCCTTCAACGCCACCTTCCGCGAATTCGGCCTGCCCTGGGACTGGTCGCGGGAGCTGTATGGCGAGCTGCTGAAAACCACCGGCGGCAAGGAGCGTATGGCGCAATACATGCGCGCCCATCTGGGGCAGGCGCCGGACGCGGACCGGATCGCCCGCATCCACAAACGCAAGACGGAGCTGTATGGCGAGCTGATCGACAAGGGCGTCGCGGTTCTGCGCCCGGGCATTGGCGAGCTGATCGCGGATGCGGCGCGCAACGGTGTGCGGGTCGCCGTGGCCACCACCACCAACCGCCCGAATGTGGACCGTCTGGCCGAGGCCTGTTTCGGCCGCCCCGCCGGCGAGGTGTTCGAGGTGATCGCCGCCGGTGACGAGGTGGCGCAGAAAAAGCCGGCGCCGGATGTGTTTGAACTGGCGGTGGAGCGGCTGGGGCTGGAACCGGACGACTGTGTCGGGCTGGAGGATTCGCGCAACGGCTTGCTGTCCTGCACCGGCGCGGGGGTGCCTTGTATCGTATCGCCGGGGGTGTATACGCTGGGCTCCGACTTTGGCGAAGCGGCGGCGGTGATCGACTGTTTCAGCCGGATACACACTGTGGAAAAACTGAACGAACTGATGGGGAAATAGAATGGCGGTAGAGACTCCGATTTGCGATTTTGGCTGGCAGGCGCCGGACTTTACGTTGAAAAATGTGGACGGGCGGATGGTGTCCTTTGCCGATATAGAGGGGGAAAACGGCACGCTGGTGATGTTCATCTGCAACCACTGCCCCTATGTGAAATCGATTCTGGACCGCATCATCCGCGACGCGCGCGACCTGCAGGCGCTGGGGATCGGGGTGGTGGCGATCAATGCCAACGACGCCGAAGAATACCCCGAGGATTCCTTTGAAAACATGCAGAAAATCGCGGCGGAAAAGGATTTTCCCTTCCCCTATCTGCATGACGAAACGCAAAAGGTCGCGATGGAATACGGCGCGGTCTGCACGCCCGATTTCTTCGGCTTCGATGCCGGTCGGGGGCTGCAATACCGCGGGCGGCTGGATGCCTCGCGCCGGGACACCGCCCCCGAGGACGCGCGCCGCGACCTGTTTCTGGCCATGCGTCAGGTGGCCGGCACGGGGCATGGCCCGAACGAACAAATCCCCAGCATGGGCTGTTCAATCAAATGGAAGGACGGCTGATGAAAGCGGTTATATTCGATCTGGACGGAACGCTGGTGGACAGCGCGCCGGACATCCACGCCACGGCCAATGCGCTGCTGCGCTCTATGGGGTATCAGCCGATGACGCTGGAAACCATCCGCAGCTTTATCGGCAACGGGGTGCCTGTGCTGGTCAAACGTATGATGGCCGAGGCCGGCATCCCCTATACCCCCGAACGCCACGCGGAGCTGACGGCGACGTTTGAACGCCTCTATAGCGAAAAACCTGTGGCCTATACGGTGCTGTATCCCGGCGTGCGCGACGCGCTGGAGGTGCTGGCGCAACGGGGCTATGCGATGGGGGTTTGCACAAACAAGGTGCATGCGATCACGCTGCAGGTGCTGGAAGGGCTGCGGATTGACGGGTTTTTCGGCTCGGTCATCGGGGGGGACAGCCTGCCGGTGCATAAACCGGACCCCGCCCCGCTGCACGCCTGTATAAAAGAGCTGGGCGCGGACAGCGTGGTTTTCGTCGGTGACAGCGAGGTGGACGGCGCCACGGCCGAGGCGGCGCAGGTGACCTTTGCGCTTTATACCAACGGATACCGCAAAAAACCGGTGGCCGAGATTCCCCATGACGTCAGTTTCACCAACTTTGCCGATCTGGCGGGCTTCTTGGCGGCGGTCGGGGAACAGACGGTGCGGCTGTAGGGCTGACGTTGCGTCAGTAATTTGCCAAGGCAGAAACCAGCGAATCCAGGGCGCGTTCCAGATGGGCGCGCTGGGTGGCGATGTTCAGGCGGGCAAAGCCTTCGCCCTGTGGTCCGAAGGCCTCGCCCCGATTAACCGCCAGCCGTGCCTTTTGCCGTAAAAAGGCGGTCTGCTCCGTCGGGGTCAGGCCGAGCGCGCGAAAATCCAGCCACATCAGGAAGGTGCCCTCGGGAACGGGGGCGCGCACGCCTTTCAGCCCGTCCAGCCGCGCGTGCACCAGTCGGGCGTTGGCGCTGATATAGCTTAGCGCCGCATCCAGCCACGGCGCGCCCTTTTGATAGGCGGCCAGCATGGCGGCACTGGCGAAAGCGTTGTTTTTCGCCACGGTCAGGCGCGAGTTTTCCGCCTGCAGGCGGGCGCGGCGGGTATCATCCGAAATCACCGTAAAGGCCGAGGAACAGGACGCCAGATTGAAGGATTTCGCCGGTGACAGGCAGGTGACGGAATTGGCCGCATAGCGATCCCCCAGCGCGGCGAAGGGGGTGTATCTGTGCCCCTCCAGCGTGATATCGGCGTGGATTTCATCGGAGACCACCAGCACCCCGTGGCGTTCGCAGATGTCGCCCAGTTGGCGCAGCTCGTCGGCGCGCCAGACCCGCCCGACGGGGTTGTGGGGGTTGCACAGGAACAGGATTTTCGCCCGCGGGTCGGCGGCCTTTTGTTCCAGATCGTCAAAATCCATGCGATAGGTTTGCCCGTCGTGGATCAGCGGATTTTGCAGGATCTCGCGGTGGTTTTCGCGCAAAATATCGAAAAAATCGAAGAAAACCGGCGGTTGCACGATAATCCCGTCCCCCGCATCGCTGAAGGTAGAGGCCGCCATCCCCAGAATATTCAGCACATTGGG
>JALWQC010000193.1 GCA_027080755.1 Paracoccaceae bacterium | reverse complement strand
ACGGTGCCGTCCTCCAGCTTGCCCTGAACGCGCGTAACCTCGGCGTCCGTGCGTTCCTCGATCGGAATTTCGGCCACGCCGTCCTTTACCGTCCAGTCAATCGTCGGAGACGGCAGCGCCACATAGGAGGGCACCCCGTTATCGCGCGCGGCAAGGGCCTTCAGGTAGGTGCCGATCTTGTTGCACACGTCGCCATGCGCGGTGGTGCGGTCGGTGCCGACAATCACCAGATCAACCTCGCCGTGCTGCATCAGATGGCCGCCGGCGTTGTCCACGATCAGATGATGCGGAATGCCGTGGCTGTTCATTTCCCAGGCCGTCAGCAGGGCGCCCTGGTTGCGCGGGCGGGTTTCATCGACCCAGACATGGATCGGGATGCCGTCCTGCACCGCGTGATACATCGGGCTGGTAGCCGTGCCCCAGTCCACGGTTGCCAGCCAGCCGGCGTTGCAGTGGGTCAGGATGTTGACCACCTCGCCCGGCTTCTTTTTCGCGGCAATCTCGCGGATGATTTCCAGACCATGCACGCCGATCATGCGGTTGGTTTCCACATCCTCGTCGTTGATTTCCAGCGCCCGCTTGTGGGCGGCGGCGGCGCGCTCGCCCTCGGGCAGGGGTTTCAGCAGGTTGCGCATTTCGTCCAGCGCCCAGCGAAGGTTGATCGCGGTCGGGCGGGTTTCGTGCAATTCGTCCCAGGCGGCATCCAGATTGGCGTCCGAGGGGTCGCGTTTCATTTCCTCGGACATGGCAAAGGCGGCCGTGGCCCCGATCAGCGGCGCCCCGCGCACCCACATATCGCGGATCGCGGTGGCGAAATCGGCGCGGGTTTTCAGATCCACCACGCGGAATTCATGCGGCAGCCAGCGCTGGTCGATGATCTTTACGGTGTTCTCGCCCTCGTCATACCAGATAGAGCGGTAATGTTGGTCACCAACTTTCATACTGTTGCCTCCTGTGCAATTTGTCGTGCCAGATCGTTAACAGAGGCCATCGCCCCCATGTGGCCCCGGTTCACCACCAGCTGGCGGCCCAGACGCAGGCCCCTGCCCTCGCAGTCGGCGCGCAGGGCTTCCTCCTCGATCGAATCGTTTTCCGCAATATGTGCCAGGCTAAGCGTGCGGCGGATGATCTCTACGCCGGCGAATCCCAGCGTGTCTTCCCAGATCATCTGCAACCGCGCCGCCAGCGCCTGTTCGGAACCGAGCGGCTGGCCCTGATCCTCGAACAGGCTGCGTTCATACAGGATCCCCGTGCGCTCCTCGCGCCACAGACGCGAGAATTCGGTGGAGAATTCGGCCCAAATTCCATCCACTACGCCGAGGATCCATTCCTGATATTCCGCCCGGTCGGCCCCGTGGCCGGGTTGGGCGAAATACGCCATCCAGAAATTGCCGAGCAACATACCGATATCGAACCCCATCGGCCCGTAGAGCGCGAACTCGGGGTCGATGACCTTGGTGTCCGTGGGGGTCACCATGACGCTGCCGGTATGGAAATCCCCGTGCAGCATGGTTTCGGCGTTGTTGGCAAATTTCGCTTTCATATCCTGCGCCCCGACCTTCAGGTCGATATCGGCGCGCAATTCCCTGACAATCGGGTCCAGCCCGGGGGTGTGGTGGTTGCGCTCCGCCTCGAAATAGGGGTCGCTGAACACCAGCGTTTCGGTAATATCACACAGCTCCACGCTTTCGGCGAACAGGCGCACGTCGGCCTTGCGTTTCGCCGTATCCATCGACAGATCCGAGCCCCGAAACAGCGTGCGTGCCAGAAACTTGCCCAGCGTTTCGGCCAGACCGTCGATCTTCTGGCCGGCCATCAGCGACTGGCGCAGGATGATATGGGGGTGCAGGAACTCCATCGCGATAATGGCCTGTTCCTCGTCGAAATGATACACCTCGGGGACGATGCCCGGATCCCGTTCCGCCTGACGGATCAGGGCGTTGTATTCGTAATAGGCCCGCTTCAGCGGCAGCGGCCAGCTGTCGCCCACAAGACGCACATAGGGCAGCGCCTGTTTGACAATCACCTTGCCCTGGTCGCTTTCGACGATAAACACCAGATTGAGGTTGCCATCCCCCACCTCTTTGGAGCGCCATTTCGACGTATCGGCCCCCAGACGATCGGCAATAGCCTTGATCCCGCCGAGTCGCCCGGGCAGGGTTTCCACCGTTAACGGGGCATAGTTTGTTGCAGTTTCCGTCATTCCATTCCTCCGTGCAGGCCTGCGCTTGCATTGCGCCTTTATCCCGATAATCCCGACAAACAGGCAAATGTCAATAGTTGTTGACAATTGCCAGAATCCGTCGTTAGGTTTCCCGACCAGGGAGGAAAACCGGTGCAGAAAACAGCTGTAGAGATTAACGACATCACGAAAGTCTTCGGCGAGAACAAGGTTCTTCGCGGGATTGACCTGTCTTTGAATGCCGGCGAGGTAACGGTCCTGATGGGGGCCAACGGCGCGGGGAAATCCACGCTGGTGAAGGTGCTTTGCGGGGTGCACAAGGCCAATGGCGGCACGATCTCGCTATATGGCACACCCTTCACCCCCGCCACTCCGGCCGAGGCGATCCGCGCCGGAATTGTTACGGTGCATCAAAGCATTAACGACGGGGTGATCCCCGATCTGGATGTGGCCTCCAACCTGATGCTGGACAGTCTGGCCAAGCCGGGCGGCGGGTTTTTCCTGAACAAACGCAAGACCCGCGACGCCGCGCGCAAGATTGCCGCAACCATGGCGCTGAAGGTGGATGTCACGCAGCCGGTCAGCGAGCTGGGCCTCGCCGACCGCCAGATGGTCGCCATCGCGCGTGCCATGGCGCACAAACCGAAATTGCTGATTCTCGACGAGCCGACCTCGTCCCTGTCCGCGGTAGAGGCGGCGCGCCTGTTCGATCTGCTGGACCGTCTGCGCGATTCCGGGGTTGCGATCCTGTATATCTCGCACCGCATGTCCGACATCCGCCGCATCGCCGACCGGATCGTTTCCATGCGCGACGGGAAGATTTCCGGCCTGTTTGACCAGAAACCTCTGGATTACGAGGCCGCCGTGGACGCCATGCTGGGCCACAGTATGAGCGATGTGGATCTGGATATCGCCGCCCCCGGCGCGCCGGTTCTGGAATTGAAAAACCTGCAGATCCGCGAGGGCTCGCGCCCGTTTTCGCTGGATCTGCGCGCCAACGAGGTGGTGGCCATCACCGGCCTTGTCGGCAGCGGCAAAACCGAACTGGCCGACATCCTGTTCGGACTCGCCAAACCTGTTAGCGGGGAGATGACCCTGAGGGGCGCTCCCTACCGGCCCGCCAGCCAACGTCAGGCCATCGAGTCGGGCGTCTTTCTTTGTCCCAAGGACCGTGCCAGCAATGCCGTGGTCCAGGCGTTCGATATTACGAAAAATATCACCATCCCCTTCCTGGACCGCCATTCCAGCGGCACCTTCCTGAACAAACGCAGCGAACAGCGCACGGCCGAACGGATCGTCAACGATCTGGGCATTGTCTGCCAGCATGAAAGCGACGAAATCGGCAGCCTGTCGGGGGGCAACCAGCAAAAGGTCATGGTCGGCCGCTGGCTGGCCGAGGAATCGAGCCTGCTGGTTCTGGACGAGCCTTTCCAGGGCGTGGACATCAAGGCGCGCCGCGACATCGGGCAGAAAATCCGCGAGACATCCAAAGGACGTGCTACGGTGGTGATGGTGGCCGAAATGGACGAGGCGGTGGAAATCGCCGACCGGATTCTGGTGATGAACGAACAGACCGTCGTGGGCGACCACATCAACAAAGACATCGACATGAAGCAGGTTCTGGCCGAAGTGGCCGGACAGCAAAGCGAAACAATGGGCAATGAACATGCAAGCTGAGACTTCCGCAACACCCGAACACAAAAAGGCCAGGCTGACGCCGATGGATCTGGCGATCAAATACGGCTTTCTGGCCCTTCTGATCGGCATGATCATCTTTTTCAGCGTCTTTGCCGACGGTTTCGCCGGCCCCTATAGCGCTGTTTTCATCTTCCAGTCCGTGGCCATTACCGGCATTCTGGCGCTGGGGGTGACGGTTACGCTGGTGGTGGACGGTTTCGACCTGTCGATCGGCTCTACCGCGACCACGGCGCTGATGCTGTCCTCCTATGTGATGGTGGTCTGGGAAATGAATGCCTTCTGGGCGGTAACGCTGGCGCTGGCCATGGGGGCGCTGGTCGGGCTGGTTAACGGCCTGCTGATCGTCAAGATGAAGGTGCCGGACCTGCTGGCAACCCTGGGCATGATGTTCCTGCTGGTAGGGCTGCAACGTATCCCGACCGAGGGGCGCTCTATTTCCACGGGCATGACCCTGCCGGACGGGCGCGTCACCACCGGCACGTTTTCCAAGACCTTTCTGGCGCTGGGGCGGCACCGTCTGGACTTTTTCATCGACAACCTGATCCCCGTTTCGGTGATCGTGCTGCTGGTCGTGGCCGTTCTGGTCTGGATTTTCATGGAGATGACCCGCCACGGGCGTCTGATGTATGCCATCGGCTCTAACGAGCGGGCGGCCTCTTTGGCGGGGACGAATGTAAACAAATACAAGATTATCGCCTATATGATTTCGGGTGTGCTGGCCTCTATCGGGGGGATATTGCTGGCGGCGCGTCTGGGTCGGGGCGACATTGCATCGGGCAACAATCTGTTGCTGGATTCGGTGGCGGCGGCGCTGATCGGCTTTGCGGTGCTGGGCGCGGCGAAACCGAATGTGTTCGGCACCATCATCGGGGCCCTGTTCATCGGTATCCTGTTGCAGGGTCTGACGATGATGAATGCCCCCTACTATACGCAGGATTTTGTCAAGGGGGCCGTGCTTGTCGTCGCCCTTGTCTTTACCTTCGCGCTGTCACGGCGCGGGGGCACGGCCCATTAGGGCAAAACAACCAACTAACCGGGAGAAAACCAAATGACACTAACACGTCGAATCTTTATGAAAATGGCCGCAAGTGCCATCGCGCTCGGCGCAACAGCCGGGGCAGCCTTTGCCGGCGACATGCCCGCCCCTTTTGACAACGCGGGCAATGTGAAAATCGCGCTGGTGCGCTATCTGTCCACCGGCGATTTCTTTCAGGCCTATCTGTCGGGCGTGGAAGCACAGTCCAAGGCGCTCGGCGTAGACCTGCGCGTCTTTGACAGCCGCCAGGATGCCGCGCTGCAGGCCGATCTGGTTGACCAGGCCATCGCGCTTGGTGTGGCCGGGATCATCATCCAGCACGGGCTGACCGAATCCATGCAGGACGCCGCACAGCGCGCCATCGACGCCGGCATCAAGGTTGTGGCCTTTGACGTTGACGTGAAAAACGACGCCATCCCGCAGGTGGAACAGTCCGACCGCGATCTGGCCCGTCTGGCGCTGGAACAGGCCATTGCCGATAATGGCGAGGCATGGAAAGCCGGCTACGTCTATGTTCCGGGCATTGCCCCGCTGGACCGTCGCGACGAAACATGGCGCGAGTTCAAGGCCAAGTATCCGGGCATCGACGAGGTTGCCGTCTTCGGTACGCTCGACAACCCGATTGCCAACTCGGTTGCCAACCAGGCACGCTCGGTTCTGCAGGCACATCCGGACATCACCGTTATGTTCGCACCCTATGACGAATTCGCCAAAGGTGTGAAAATCGCTGTGGACGAGGCCGGACTCTCCGACCAGATCGACATCTATTCCGCCGATGTGTCCACATCCGACATCGCCGCCATGCGCGAGCCGGGTTCCGCCTGGGCCGCCACCGCCGCCACCAACCCCGCCGTTGTGGGCGAGGTTTCCGTGCGCGCGCTGGCCATGCTGCTGGCCGGTGAAAACCCGGGCCACAACGTGATCATCCCGCCGACCCTGATCACGCAGAAAATGCTGAACGATCTGGACATCAAGAACATGGAAGAGCTGGGCGCCAAGCTGCCGCAGTTTGCCCATGCGGATGTTGCCGTTCCGGCATGGATGCCGCTGCCGCCGCGCTAAGCCCCGGCACCGGATAGATAAACACAGGGCCGCGGGGGAAACCTCGCGGCCCTTTTGCAAGACAGGAGACTGGAAATGCTACTTGGAATTCCCCCGGAAATGCCCGCCGACCTGCTGGATTGTCTGATGCGGATGGGACACGGGGACGAACTGGTGATCGCGGATGCCAACTTCCCCGCCACCTCTGTCAGCGCCGGCACGTATCTGGGCGCGCCGATCCATATGCCCGGCTTTGACGCGCCGTCGATTGCGCGCATGGTTTGCGCCCTGATGCCCCTCGATGCCTATAGCGAGGCCTGCGCCTATCGCATGGAAATCGACGATGCCCCCGATGAAATCGGCCCCGTGCATCGCGAGGTTTTCGACATTCTCGCCGCCGCCATGCCCGAGGGCGCCACCCTGTCCAGCATCGAGCGGCAGGCCTTCTACCCGCGGGCAAAACAGGCCTTTGGCGTGGTCAGCTGCACCGAAAGCCGCCCGTTCGGCTGTTTTATCCTGCGCAAAGGGGTGATTTTCTGAGTCCGGCCGGAAAGCCCTTGCAAGTTATAAGGTGATAGCTTATCTGCATCCTGCCCGTCCGGAATTAAACCTGCACGGGCGCGAAAAATGCGATACAACCACCGGACGGTGTAACGGTAAAGGGGCAGAACATGGCTGGCAAGACTCCGGTAACGATCATTCTGGGACGGATTTTCATTCTGCTGCTGGCGCTGGCCATCGGGGTGGCGATTGTGGTGACTTTCGTGTCGCGCAAACAGCCCCCCGCCCGTATCACGCAGGCCGAGCAGGCCCGCCC
>JALWQC010000192.1 GCA_027080755.1 Paracoccaceae bacterium | reverse complement strand
GCCTTGTTGAATACCGGCATGGAGCTGGTAAAATCAAAAAACCGGCTGCTCGGCACGATTGCCTATCGGCTGGAGGGCAAGACGACCTATGCTTTGGAGGGGTCCATTTTTGTTGCTGGTGCTGTTGTGCAATGGCTTCGCGACGGTTTGGGGATTATCACCCACGCTGCGGACACATTAAAGATGGCGGAACTTTCCGATCCGGCGCAAGAGGTCTATCTGGTTCCGGCCTTTACCGGCCTTGGTGCCCCGTATTGGGATGCCGGCGCGCGCGGGGCGATTTTCGGGCTGACCAGAAACAGCGGGCCCAATGAAATCGTGCGCGCGGCCTTGGAAAGTGTCGGGTATCAAACCCGCGAGCTGCTTGAGGCAATGCAGGACGACTGGCCGGATTTTGGTGAAAATGTCCTGAGGGTAGATGGCGGGATGAGCGCGAACAACTGGGCCATGCAGTTTTTATCGGATATTGTCGGTGCACCGGTGGACCGGCCCGAGATACTGGAAACAACCGCATTGGGTGCGGCGTGGCTGGCAGGAATGTATGCCGGAATATATCCGGACAGGGAACATTTTTCCAAACAATGGTCTGTCGAAAAAAGCTTTCGGCCGCAAATGTCGGCCGATTTGAAGCGGCAGAAATTCGACGGATGGAAAAAGGCGGTTTCGCGAACGCTTTCCTAGCCGTTGCTGGCCACATTCATATTTCCGGTTTCAACAGGCAACACGCAGGAAACCGTCAGAGGGCGGGCATTCTCGTCAAAGACCCAATCGGCCCCGCCACCGGCCTGTTCGACCAGCTGACGCAGAAGGCCAAGGGACAGGTGGTTGTTCTGGCCGGAAAGAATATCGTCATCCTCGATCAAACAGGCAATACGGGTGGAGCGCGGATTTTCGTGCGAGGTTAGCGAAACCGTCCCCCCGTCCCGGCATACATTGGAGGCTGCAAGGACAAGATACCACAGGATCCGCCTTGTTTTTATCGGTGCGCTGCGAAGGGCATCGGCGGTGGAAAATCCGTCCGTATTCAGGGAAATATTGCGTTTTTCCAAAAAACTGTCGAGGCCGGCGAGGTTAAGAGGATCAGACATACTGTTGCTTTCGTTAAAGATGGTGAACATTGTTTCGGCCAGATGCGAAAACGCGGAAAATTCCGTTGCATCGGCCATCGGGACAGGCGGGAAAGAGATCAGGGTTGCCCCGTCGGGCAGGGGGAAGACCCGCACCATCATGGGTGTCGAGCCAGGCAGGATCCGGGACCATTCGGTGCGGTTGTCAGACGCGGTGACGAAAGCGGACAGGCGTTTTATAAACCGGTCCGTTTCTTCCGTGTCGGGCAGATAGTTGCGCAGGTCGTTCAGGGTGAAGGGCCGCGGCGTGTCGGGGTTTATGGAGCGGCTTGCATCAAAGCGTGCGTTGGTAAAACCGGTGTTTCCCGCCGCGTCGAGAACCACAATCGCGTCGGTGACATGATCTAGAATGCTTTGATTAAGGGCCATTTCCGAATGGCGAAGGCGGGATATCTGCACCTCGGCGCTGATACCCTCGAACAAGCAGGCAATGGCGCCGCGGTTGTGGGCCTGCCCCTGAACCCGCAGAATCTCGCCGTTGGCACGCGCCCATCCGCCGACGTAGA